>JALYKJ010000069.1 GCA_030774845.1 Verrucomicrobiota bacterium | reverse complement strand
CTACGGCGCGGCCGGCGTCCAACGCTCAAGATCGAAGTCGGAGCAGGAGTTACGATGCCGTTGGCGCGGTCCGTTTCCCGAGCACAAGGGCCGCGACAATGCCGACGCAAAGGAATCCCACAATTTGAGTAAGCATATAGCCGCCGACATAGATCCTGGGAAATCCGTACCAGTTCCAATATGGAACATTGGTGGCGATGGCGGCCAGAATTCCGGCCGTCAAAACGAAACCAACCCGCCCGAGGAAGCTGCCGATGTTCGTTTGCGCGAGGAGGAAAACGGCCAGGAGGGCTTCAACGACCTCGGTCGCGAACTCGATTCCAAGTCTTTTCGGAAAATTGAACACGCGCTTGGGATGGTAAATGAGCACACCGGCCGGCCCGGCGGCCATCTTTTGCTCGGCCTTTTTCATGCCTTCCTCTTTTTCCGCCCGGGTTGCACCCGGACTCAAGCCGGGGCTCGGGAAAATGTAGAAGCCGATCTTGTCACCGAGGTTTGATTCGATGGCGCTGGTGACGGCGTCCTCGTTCGGAATCTCACGGACGCCGAGTTCCCCGATGGGAAGTAATTCGTGCGCGATAAAGCTCCAAATAAACATGACGATGCCACCCAATATCCCGGCGAAAAAAATGCGAGTGCTCATGGGTAAATTACAAAGGAGAAATTACAGATTTGAAAGGAGAAAACCGGCGATTTTAATGCTTGCTCTAGGGGACGCCTCTCGACATTCTCGATTTTCGTTAAGCTTAACCAATTCTATGAAAACATCTGTTTTGTCCTTGATCACCGCGCTGGCGATCGCCGCGCTTTTCAGCTCCTGTCAGTCACAGAAGAAAGAGGAGACTGCGGCAACGACCACGGGTACGACGACCCATGCAACGTCGACGACCGCGAAGAAGACGACGACTGCGAAGAAGACTTCGACGTCGGCTTCGACCGAAGCGTCGCCATCTGCGTCGGCCTCGCCGAAGAAGACCGCGAAGAAGAAGGCCGCGGCTGAAGAATCAGCTTCGCCGACCGCTTCGCCTTCTGCGACCCCGTAAGCGAACGGTAAACAATAAAAAGGCGGACGAGAAGTCAGACCGAAAAGCTTTCGCCGCAGGAACAGTGGGCGACAGCGTTCGGGTTTGTGACTTTGAATCCGCCTTTTTGCAGGTCTTCGCTGTAATCGAGGACTGAGCCGCTAACAAAGAGCGCGCTTTTCGGATCGACCACGATGCGAACCCTCGAGGTCGGGACGAGAATGTCGCGCTCTTTTGGTCCATCGACCAAATCCATCGCGTATTGCAGACCCGAGCAACCACCGCCGACCACGGCCAGGCGCAACGCGCCGTTTGGATTTCCTTTTTGCTCGAGCAACGACGCCAGTTTGCTGGCTGCCCTGTCGGTCACCTGGATCAGGCGCTCGTTTCCGATCTTGTAATTGGTGGTCTCGCTCTCAGTACTCATCAAAGCAGAAGCTCTCCCAACTTGACCGTTTTAAACGGTCAAGTTTCGATAGGCTCCAATTTCCGGTATTCGGCTGGTTCTGTAAATTCGTTCGAAATATTTTCTTCGGAAATCGCCACGATGTCGGCGAGCGTGGAGACGTGAGAAAATTTCTCGCGCAACCGTTTCGCGTCCGGCATCGATTTCGAATATGCCATTAGGCGTGCGCGCATCGAGCGAATAGCCGGTTCTTCCACGCCCCATTCGCGCACGATTAACTCGCAATGCCGCACAATTAATTTCCATCGTTCTTCTAACGTCGGTGGATCGACAATGGAGCCGGCGGTCAGGTACGCTTTCGTTTCGCGAAAAATCCACGGCGTGCTCATCGCCGCGCGACCAATCATCGCACCGGCAATTCCGGTTTCGCGACGACGTTTGGCAACATCTGCAGCAGTCGCGAGATCGCCGTTTCCGATCACTGGAATTGGAACGGCGGCCGCAACTTCGCCGATCACGTTCCAATCGGCGGCGCCGGAATAACCTTGGGCGCGCGTTCGACCGTGAACAGTCAGAGCGGCGATTCCAGCATCGGCCAGAATTTTCGCGACCCGAACGGCGTTGACCGAGTCTGCGTCCCAACCGATTCGGATTTTGGCCGTCACCGGCATCGGCGAAATTGCGCGCACGACCTCGGCCGCGACATTCGCGAGCGTCGGGCAATCTTTTAGCAGCGCCGAGCCTCCATTTTTGCAAACAACTTTGTTAACCGGGCAGCCAAAGTTTAGATCGACAAAGTCCGGACGGACCCAATCGACAACTTGTCGTGCGGCCTTCGCCATGTGCCCGGCATCCGCGCCGAAAAGTTGAACGCCGATCGGCCGCTCGATTTCATCGAAGTCGAGATATTCCCGAGTGCGTTCGTTTCGTCGAAAAATTCCTTCTGCGGAAACGAACTCGGTCGTGAGAACGTCTGCGCCGTATTCCTTGCAGAGTTGGCGAAAAATTTTATCGGACACGCCCGCCATCGGCGCGAGGTACAGCGGAAAAGCATTTTGAAACCAGGGCAGCTGGTACATCGCCTTATTTTGCCACAATTTAGTGTCGCGCGCTGCCTCTGATTGTAGGGCAACCCCGGTTGCCGCTTTTAAATGGCAGGCGATGCGCCTGCCCTACAAATTTGTCGCTGCCGCGGCTCGCACTACGCGGCGCTGCGAAGCAGTTGCGCGACCTCGTTTTGCACGTTCTCGAGCTCGTCGAGACGCAAACCGGGGTCCGGCACGATGAATACGTCCCCGGTGGCGCCGTGTTCATATATTAAGATGCGGCCCTTCTCGGCGTTTTCTGTTTTGATTTGTTTGAGGACGCGCTTCCGTTCGAGCATCGCAGCCAACACATAACATGAGTTGGCGGGCGGATTTTCCGACGCAATCAACCGGCGAAACAGCTGCTCGGCGTTTTCTTTTGCCAAAGGCTCGGGCGCGAATTCCGGCAGAGGTTCATAACGCGTTTTCCAAAACGAGAACGGCTGGATGTTTTCATTCCGCTTCTTCCACGCGTCCTCGCTCAAATCTTCCCGGCGGAAACCATCGGCGTCGCGAAAGAGCAAGGTGTAAAAATATTCCCCGGGTTCGAATGGGCGTTGGGTCGCGGCGCAGGCATCAGCGCGATGCTTGATTGCCCAATCGTTTGGCAACGGATTCATCGGGCGAATATACGCCGCGCACCGGCCAGTTGAAAGCGCAGCCCTTCGCGATTGGTCGCGCGCAGGTAAAGCAAATAAAGCCCGATCACCGCGAAAACGAGATTCGGCGTCCAGGCAGCCACCAGCGGCGAGATGCGGTCGCCCTCTCCGAGCGCGAGAAAAAGATGGGTTAGAAAATTCATTGAAAAAACAAGCACGACCGCGCTGGCCACGCTGGCCAGAACTCCGCGGCGCGAGTAACCGATGCCGAGCGGTGCGGCGATGCAAACCACAACCAAACAAGTCCAAGGCAGGGCGAGTCGATATTGTAAATGGGTGCGGAATGGCGCCAGCAGCGTCACCGGGAAATCGGAATTGAAATGGAGATACTGGCGCAGTTCCGGGAAGCTGAGGTATTCGGCCCGAACATTGGCGCTGCTGAGGCGAAACGGCGTTTCGCTCCAATTCTCGATCTTGAGCGAGGGATACATTTTTTCGTCGGTGATGTTCCCGGCCGCGTCGTAGTGGACCACTTTCACTTGCTCGAGTTCCCAGGTTTTTACTTCAGCGTGATAAATCGCGCGCGCAGCCAGATAATTCGTGACGATGTTGTCGTGCGAGTCCTGTTGCAACACTTGCACGTTATTGAACAGGTCGTGCCCGGGTCGAAAAGTTTGGATGAACCAGGTGCGCGCATCGGTGCGATTGCGAAAAATCTGGCCCTGCACGGAGAATTGGTGCGAACGCGCCGTGGCGATAAAATTTTTCTTGGCCATCTCGGCGTGCGGCGCGAGCGAATAGTTGAGCGCGAGACTGACGGCGACGGTCAGCAGCCCCATGCCGATCAACGGTGCCAGCACACGCGGAATGCTGACGCCGGCCGTTAACATCGAGACAATTTCATTCGCCCGCGACATTCGGCCGAGCGCAAAAAGAAGCGCGAGCAACAACGAGACCGGGAGCAGGATCACGAAAACCTCGGGCACTTGCGTGGCATAGTAGCGAACCGTGAGGACGAACCCGAAATGTTCGTCGATAAAGGTCGAAATGTTGTCGCTCACGTCGAAGATGAGCCAGATAGAGAGAAAGCCGGCGATGCAGTAAAGGTAGACCTGCAAAAAATTGCGAATGACGTAGCGGTCGAGCAGTCTCATCGACGATCGGTATGATGGCGAGGTATCCAGAGATTAGCGTAATGAGATCGACGCTGCATCTTAACAATCGTCGAAATTTCAAATCCCAAGCTCCAACATCCAAGAGGTCCCAATGTTCAAAGCTCCAATTCTCCGCTTCCTCAGCTATTGTGATTTGATGATTGAAGTTTCCTTGGGATTTGGGTTTTGGTTTTTGGGATTTTTGCCATGATCGCGCTGAAAGATTCTTTGGGAACCGAGTTTGTCGAACGGGTCCGGACGATCTTTTCGGAAAACGGGCTGCTCTCGAAGGCCAAAAATTTCGAGTTCCGTCCGCAACAGCAGGAGATGGCGGTGGCGGTGGCGCGGGCGCTGGAGGAAGATCGGCATCTGGTGGTCGAGGCCGGCACTGGCGTCGGCAAATCACTCGCTTATCTCGTTCCCGCGATCCTGTTCGCGCTCCAGCAGCACAAAAAAGCGATCATTTCGACGCACACGATCAATCTCCAGGAGCAACTTCTTTATAAAGACATTCCTATCCTGAAAAAAACGTTGCCGGTCGAGTTTGACGCGGCGCTGATGAAGGGCCGGCAAAATTATGTTTGTCCGCGCCGGCTCGAGCGGGCGTTGCAAAGTTCAAAGGAATTATTTACCGGACCCGAAGAGAACGAACTCCAGCGCATTGCGGAGTGGGCGAGCACGACGCGCGACGGTTCGCTCAGCGATTTATCGATTGAGCCAGATCCGAAAGTTTGGGCGCAAGTTTGCAGCGAAGCGCACATCTGCACCCAAAAAACCTGCGGCCAGAATCCGCGCTGCTTTTATCAGCAGGCCCGCAAACGACTTCTTTCCGCGGACGTGATCGTGCTCAATCACACGCTGCTCTTCATGCTCCTCGGCACGCCGGGCGAACAGGAGGAACGTGAGAGCGGTTTCTTGTTCCCGAACGACTTCATTATTTTCGACGAAGCGCACACGGTCGAGCAAGTCGCGTCCAAGCAGATCGGCATCGGCGTTTCGCAATACGGGTTAAGGTCGACCATTCAACGGCTTTACAATGCGCGCACGCGGAAAGGACTCTTCACTGTCATGCGCGATGCCGCCGGCGTCCGGCTCGCGGCCGAGTTGATCGACGATCTGGAGAAATTCTTCGCCGCCGTCGAATCAAAATCCGATTTTCGAAAAGGCCGCGAGTTTCGCGTGCGCGACGTCGATCTTGTCCCGGACACGATCACTGGCCGGCTGGTCGCGCTCCAAACGCGCATTGCCGAAGTGGTGAAACGCGCCGATGACGAAATTCTGAAAGCAGAGCTGCAGGAATTTGGTCGCCGTGTTCGCGACGCGCGCGACGGTATCAGCATTTTCCTCGAGCAAAGCGCGCCTCAACATGTTTACTGGGTCGAGCGCACCGGAAAGACCGCGCAATTTCTCTCGCTCAACGCCGCGCCGATCGATCTCGCGCCGGTCCTGCGGCGGATGATTTTCCGCGACAATTGCTGCTGCGCCATGACCAGCGCGACGCTGGCGGTTGGGCGCGCCGACCTCGCGTATTTCCGCGATCGCATCGGTGCAACTGAAGCCGAACCGCTGCAACTGGGCAGTCCGTTCGATTTCCAGAAGCAGATGAAAATCTTCGTCGTGCAAAAAATGCCAGACCCGCGCGACGCCACTTATCAGAAAGAACTGGAACGCTGGATCGCGCACTTCGTCGAGAAAACCGACGGGAGCGCTTTCGTCCTTTTCACGAGTTACCGCGACATGCAGCAGGTGGCTGGTGAGATGCAGAAATTCTTTACGAAGCAGGGAATGAATCTCCTGGTGCAGGGCGGCGGCGCGCCCCGGGGCAAATTGCTCGAACAATTCAAATCCACGCCGCGGAGCGTGCTTTTCGGCACCGACAGCTTTTGGGGCGGCGTCGATGTTCCGGGCGAGGCGCTTTCCAACGTCATCATCACCCGTCTTCCGTTCGCGGTTCCGGATACGCCGTTGATCGAAGCGAAACTCGAGCTGGTGCAAGAACGCGGCGGTGATGCGTTCACGGAATACTCATTGCCAGAAGCAATCTTGAAACTGCGACAGGGCGTGGGGCGCCTGATCCGAACCAAAACCGACCAAGGCATCATCGTGATTTTGGATAATCGCATCGTGACCAAGCCATACGGCCGTGCGTTCATGCAAGCGCTGCCGAAATGTCCGGTCGAGATCATTTGAAGTGGCCGAACCGATCCTCGAACGCATTACGCGGCTGCCCTTCGCCGTATCGAATCATCCATTGATCGAAGCCAAACTCGAGTTCCTTCAGGAGCGCGGCGCCGATCCGTTCACGGAATATCCTTTAGCGGAAGCGATCTTAAAACTCCGCCAGGGCGTCGGGCCTCATCCGAAGTAAGACCGACCACGGCTTCATCGGTCATCCTCGGCAACAGCATCGCGACTAAGCCTACGTCCGCATCAGACATCGCCTGACAAAAAAGCTTGACACTATCTGTGGCAATTCTCAAAAATCGACCCTTTCCCCTACTTGCCTCGCGATGAGGCCAAGCAGCGGAACGAACTTAAAAACTAATAAAAAATCATAAGGAGTAATCAATGAAACGTTTAAGCATTCTCACCATTACCATGATCGCCCTCTCGGGCTTCATGGCTACCACCGTGCTGGCAGGCCCACACTTCATCAAAGGGCCCACCGCCACTCTGGACACGAGCACAGGGGAGTACTGTGTATCGTTTAAAGAATCGGGCTTAGGAAGCACGCCAGTTACCTACACCCTATCGGCGGGGACGGGGACGGTGTTCACCTATCAATGCTTCACTAAGAGCAACAACGCCCCTCAAGGATCGCCAAACGGCGTAAGCGGTTCAGGTGACCAGACCATTACGACTATAACTCCCCACAACGGCACAATTACCGCTACCATCTGCCTAATTCCATTGCAAGACGGTGCGAGTTGTCAGGGCGGCGGGCTGACGCTAAAGCTGATTGGGACTGACTACGACAACGTCACCTTTAGCGACGGACTGGGCAACGATGTTGTCATAGCTGACGCGTGTTCGGGAAGCGGTTGTCCTGATTAAAGCCGGCGCACCGGCGGTTCGGGATCTGGGCAGGGGTCGTTCGCAACGGCCGCCTGCCCTCCCCGAGCAACAAAGTGGTCACCCGGGTTGGAACATTGCCGGACGG
>JALYKJ010000068.1 GCA_030774845.1 Verrucomicrobiota bacterium | reverse complement strand
GTGTAAAAATTCCAGAAGCCACTTGCCTGCTGTGTGGAAGATTCCGGCGAAATAAGAAAACTGGCGAGGAGGACAGCCGTCAGGAAGAAAATGCCGGCATAGGCAAAATTTTTCTTCGCGATCTTAGCGGCAAAAGTTTCCAAGAGCAGGATCGCCATGCCCAGCACGAGCACCGCAATCTCGAGATATGGCGCGCGGATCGCGATCATTTGGTCGCGGTGAAGTAAGTTCGAAACGTCGGCGTGACCATTCGCACGAGCGTTTGCGGGAAGAACCCGAACCAGATCAAACCCGCGATCAGCAACGCGACGGGAATTCGCAGACCAGCGCCAAGATCGACAATCTTTCCCCATCGCTCATTCATTGTGCCCATGAAGGTCGAGCGATAAGCGCGCAACATGTAAACGGTCGAGATAACGACGCCCCAAAGCGCAAGTACCGTCGCGATTTGAAAAATGTGGAAGCGTTGCATCTCCCATCCGTTTCGAATCGCGCCGAAGAAAATCATGATCTCCGATGCGAAATTCGCGAAACCGGGCAGGCCAATTGCGGCAAACGCAGCAAAGCCGAAAGCGAGGCCGGCGAACGGCATCACTTTGGCCAGACCGCCGAGGTCGTCGAACAGCAAAGTGCCGGTGCGATTTCGAATTTGACCGGCGATCGCAAAAAGTAGCGCGATGGAAAGTCCGTGCGCGAAAATGAGTGCGGCGGCGCCAATTGTTCCAAGGATGTTGGCGCTGGCGATGCCGAGAAAAATGTAGCCCATGTGCATCACGCTTGAATAACCGAGCATCCAATCGAGCTGCTTCTGCGCGATCGTGACAAGTCCGATGTAGATAATGTTGCCGAGTAAAAGGATGACCAGGAGATACATCCAATAATGGGCGCCATTGGGCAGGAGCGGGATTGCTAAACGCAGCAAACCGTAGAGGCCGAATTTTTTTAAGACGCCGGCGTGCAACATTGCCGCCGGTGCCGGCGCTGAGGCGTAAGCTTCCGGCGCCCACGAGTGGAACGGAAACAACGAGATGAGAACGCCGAAACCGATCAACAGTAAAAGATAGATGTGGCGTTGCGCATCGGGCGCGAGCGGGTGCGCGGCTATCGCTGCCTGCAGTTGTCGAATGTCGAAACTTCGCGCCGTTGGCGGTAAGCTTTGGTAAAGCAAAATCAATCCGATCAGCAAAATAAAGCTGCCGAGCGTCAGATAAATTGTGATCTTCCACGCGGCGACGCTGCGATTGCCGGTCCCCCAGATTCCGATCAGAAGAAATGTTGGGATCAATGCGAGTTCGTGAAAGGCGTAGAAGAAAAACAAATCGATTGATGCGAAAGCTCCGATCGCGCCGCCGGAAATAAAAAGGAGGCAGGCGTAGAACGCGCGCTCGTAGTTGTCGATCTTACCCGTGAACCAAACCGCGGCGACAGTGACAATGGTGGCGAGGAGAAGCATGAGCAGACTCAAACCATCGACGCCGAACGCGAAATGAATTTGCCAGTCCGCGGAGACAACAAATGAGCTGACAAATTGGAAACCGGCTGCAATTCGATCGAAGCGGGCGAGAATAACGAGAATAACAAACAGGTTCGAAATCGCCGCGAGCAGTGCGGTCAGTCGCGCGGGCGAGCCGGCGATGATTACAATCGCGGCGATGATCGGGCAGAGAACAAGAAAGAGCAGCATCAGCGGAAAGTGAAGAGATTTACTTGCCCACTAAACACACGAAAAGGCACAAAAATTTCAAAGATGGAAATCGACGGGTTCATGCTTCCTTGGCAGGAGACGCTCGTATTCGATTCTTGGGTAATGGCCGAAGTTTACGAGCAGGCCTAGCTGGCAGCCGGTTGCGCTAAGATAATTGAGAACTTGCGCGCAGTGTTCGTCGCACAGCAGAGACACAGCTTTGATTTCCAGAATGATTTTTTCGTAGCAAATGAAGTCTGGATAAAATGCCTGCTGAAGGGTACGACCATGATATTGCAACGTCCGCGGGGGCTTTGACACAAACGGGATTTTTTGAAATTCAAATTCAATCTCGAGGCACTCGTCGTAAATTGCCTCGTGAAAGCCGCACCCCTTGTCCTTGTAAACGGCAAAACATGCCCCGATAGTGGCGTAGCTTTCGCCCTTATAAATCAGTTCTGTTTCTTCTTTTCGCGTCATTTGCGTGTTTCGTGGGCTGCTATCTGAAAAGTGTGAAGTAAATGAGCGCCACGATCCCTAACCCAAACAGAAATGCGTAAGCCTGCAGATTGCCGACCTGAAACAATCGCAACAGCGCGCCGAAACCAAAGGTGCCGCCGCTTGCGCTGCGGACAGCGCCAGCGTCAATGATCCAGCGATCGAAGAACGCTGCGACCCGGGCGAGAAGTTCCTGTGTTTGGTTGATCAGCCAATCGTAAAATTCGTCGATGTAAAAACGACGTTGCACAAGATCGAGACGCAGCGGATCGCGCTCGCGGTTGCGATAAAGGCAGAGAGCGATGCCAACGCCTAGAATTAGTGCGACCAGCGCGAGCGCAGGAACCGTGAAAACGGTTTCCTTTTCATGCGGCACGACGAGAAAATTTCGCGCGACGGTCTCCAACCCGGCGACGAGTGCGAATAGCGCCAGAACGAGCAACGGAATAATCATTACCAACGGTGATTCTTTGCCGGCGCGGGCGACATCGCTGCGCGGTTTTCCAAAAAAGGCAACGATCACCGCGCGTGAAACGTAGAACGCCGTCAGAAACGCAGTCGTTAGGCCGATGACAAAGATCGGCCTGTTGCGTCCGTAGGCGAGCGCGAGGATGGCGTCTTTACTGAAGAATCCGCTGAAGGGCGGACAGCCGATCAATGCGAGCGCGCCGACGGCAAACGTGGCGAATGTAATTTTCAGTTTTTGGGCGAGGCCGCCCATTTTCCAAATGTTCTGTTCGTGGTGAAGGCTGACAATGATGGAGCCGGCTGCGAGGAACAGGAGCGCTTTGAAAAAGGCATGGGTGAAAAGGTGAAAAATCGCCGCTTCGTTGGAGGCGAGTCCGACCGCCATGACCATGTAACCAAGTTGGGAGATCGTTGAGTAAGCGAGGATTCGTTTGATGTCGGATTGCTGCGTCGCCATCAACGCGCCGAGCAACGCGGTGATGGTTCCAATCCAGGCGATGACAAGAAGCGCCGTTTGCGATGCCTGAATGAGAAAAGCGACGCGGACAAGCAGATAAACTCCGGCCGCGACCATCGTTGCGGCATGAATCAATGCCGAAACTGGCGTTGGACCTTCCATCGCATCCGGCAACCAAACGTGGAGCGGGAACTGCGCGGATTTGCCGACTGCGCCGCAGAAAATCAAGAGCGCGGCAATGGTGAGATAGCCCGGATTGCTCGTGATTTTGGAGAGATGCGCCACGATATCGTCGAACACGACCGAGCCGGTCGCCATCCACACCATCAGGATACCGATCATGAATCCGAAATCACCGACGCGTGTGGTGAGAAACGCTTTTTTCGCGGCATCCGCGGCGGAATTGCGCTCGAACCAGTGACCGATCAGCACGTAGGAAGTGAAGCCGACCAATTCCCAGAAAATGAACATCATCACGAAATTGTTCGCGAGAACGATCCCGAGCATGGCGAACATGAAGAGCGAAAGCGCGGCGAAGTAACGCGACTTGCCTTCGTCATCCCGCATGTAGCCTAACGAATAGATGTGGATGAGCGATCCGACGCCGGAAACGACGAGGAGCATTAGTTTGCTCAAATCATCGAGAATAAAAGCAAGCGGAACGGTGAAGACACCGCGGACGTCGATCCAGGTGAATTCCGGCGCGGAGACGTCGATCTTGCCAAAAATCGCGCAGCTACACGCAAAACTTCCGAGAACAGCCGCGACTGATATCAGAGCGCTGATATTTTTCCAACGCCGAGTGAACACAGTGATGACGCCAGCCGAACCGAGCGGCAGGAGCAAAACTAACCACGGAAGCAAGCTGTTGGTGGTGAAGGTCATCGGTTCACCCGCTAAACACGCGAAACAACGCTAAAACTTCACAGATAAAGCGGTTCATCGGGCTGAAGTTTGGGCTGAGTATTGGCCAGCCGTTCGTATTGCAACTTTGGGTAATGGCCAAAGTTAATTAACAGTCCGAGCTGAAAGCTGCTCGCTTTCAAGTAATTCAGCACCTGGGCACGGTGATCGTCGGTTAATTCCGCAACTGCCTTGAGTTCGACAACGATCTTTCCGTAGCAAACAAAATCCGGAAAATATTTTTGCAGGAGAATTCTGCCCCGATATTCGAGAGACAATGCCGGCAGCGGAATAGCCGGAATGCGGCAGTGCTCAAATTCGATCCCAAGACATTCCTGATAAACAGGCTCGTGAAAGCCGCATCCTTTGTCCTTATAAACTTCGAAACACGCGCCCACAATCGAATAGCATTCGTCTTTGAAGATTAAGTCGGACACTACGGTTTTTGGCGTCATTTCGCGTGTTTGGCGGATCATCAAAACTTCAACGTAGCAATGTCTTCGACATTCGTGGTTTGCCGGAGGCGAAAAAGCGCGACCACAATCGCAAGTCCGACCGCGACTTCGGCCGCGGCCACGGTGATGACGAAGAAAACAAAAACCTGCGCGTTGTAATTTGGGGCCCCGCTTGGATCGACATGAAAGCGCGAAAACGCGACAAGCGACAAATTGGCGGCGTTCAACATCAACTCTAACGCCATCAAAATGATGATGATGTTGCGTCGCACCATCACGCCAGCGAAGCCGATGGCGAACAAGATTCCGCTGACAATGAGATAGTCGCCAAGCGTGACCATGTTAGCGGGTTTCGCGTCGGCTAAGCATCACGGCGCCGATCGTTGCTACCAAGATGACTACACCGATGATTTGAAAAGGCAGATTGTAATTGTCGAAAAGCAAAAGACCGATTCGGTGGACGTCGTCCGATGTCGATCCTTCGGCTCCGCTCAGGACAGGCCTTGCCAGCGGCGGAAAAGTTTGCTTTGCGGCGTTCAGTTTGCCGACCACGGCAAAAATTTGAATCATCAGCACAAGCGCAACGGCCACACCGCCGGCGGACGCGATCCAGTTAATTTTTCTCAATTCTTCAGCCCGCAAATCAAGCAGCATGATGATGAAAAGAAACAGCACCATGATGGCACCGGCGTAGACGAGCACTTGAATGATGCCGATGAAATAAGCGTCGAGCGACATAAACAACGCGGCCAGCGCCAAAAACGACACGACCAGACTGAGCGCGCTCGCTACCGGATTGCGATTGATGACGACAGCGGCGCCGAAAACGAGCATCATCAAAGCGAAAACCCAAAACAAAAACGGAGGCATTCTTTTTAGGCCACGGATGAACACAGATAAAACACAGATGTAAAATCGGAATCTGAAAAATCTGTGATCATCTGCGTCAATCTGTGGCTTTTACTTTTTCTCGTTCCATTTCAAAACGACTCCGTGCATCACACCGCCGATCTCGAGCAGTTTGTCTTTGTGATGCATCATGTCCTCGCGCGTGAACCCGGTGATGGCGTAATCTTTGCGCAAGTAAATCGCCTGCTCGGGACAAACTTCTTCACACATGCCGCAGAAAATGCAGCGGACCATGTCGATATCGAATTCCTCCGGATATTTCTCCACCTTGGCGAAACGATCCGTCTTTGAAATTTCGCCCGAAATAATTTTGATCGCGCGTGGCGGACAAATGAATTCACAAAGCTGACAAGCCACACAGCGGACGCGACCGTCGGTGTCTCGCACGAGCGCGGGCGCGCCGCGGTAATGCTCCGGCAGATTGCTGTCCCACGTTTCCTCCGGGTATTCCATCGTCACTTTCGTCCGGCGGAAAATCATATTCTTGAAATGCTTCAACGTGATCAACAAGCCCGCCGCGATCGCGGGCAGAAACATTCGTTCGCGCCAATTCAGGTTCGGTCGTTGAACGGTGATCGCCATTTGGGAATTATCCGCCAATCACGCTAAATGACGCTAAAATAAAGTTGAATCCGAAATAGTTCTGTTTGGCGTCATTTGGCGTGTTTAGCGGATGAATGTCAGGATTCCCGCGACGATGAAGATGTTGACGAGCGCGATTTCGAAAAAGAAAAGCCAGCCAAGGCGCATCAACTGGTCCCACCGGAAACGCGGCAGGGTCCAGCGT
>JALYKJ010000067.1 GCA_030774845.1 Verrucomicrobiota bacterium | reverse complement strand
AGCATGGGCTGGTACTAATATCTAATCCGCGCGAAAATGCGCGAGCTGCGGACCAATCAGTAGCCGCTGCGCGGCGGCCGAATCAGTTGCGCGAATGTGCGCAGAATGATCGCGCATTCGAGCGACAGGTTCCAATTCTCCAGATATTCGATGTCGCAGGCGACGCGGTTCTCGACGTCGGCGCTATTGCGCGCTTCGCCGCGAAATCCGCGCACCTGGGCCAAACCGGTGATGCCCGGTTTCACAAACGTGCGGACGTGGTAGTTCGCCATGAATTTCGAGAATTGTTGGTTGTGTTCGATCAAATGCGGTCGCGGTCCGACGATGCTCATGTCGCCCCGGAGCACGTTCCAAAACTGCGGCACTTCGTCGATGCTCAGTTTGCGGAACCACTTTCCTAACGGATAAACGCGCTCATCTTCGGCGCTCGCCTGACGCGATAATTCGCCATTGTCGGAGTGCATGGTGCGGAATTTGTAAATCTTGAATTGTCGATTTTGCATCCCGGCGCGGTTTTGCACGTGAAAGAGCGGGCCCGGTGACTGCAATCGCTGTGCGATGAAAACAATGGCGGCCAGAATCGGAAAAATAATGAGCATAACCGGAAGCGCGACTGCCATATCGATCGCGCGCTTGAGAAATCGGTTCAGTGGATTTTCCAGCGGCTCCTCGCGCAGTCCGATGAATCGAAAGCCGCCATCTTCAAAGTGCGTTACCGAATGCCGCAATCGTTCTTCCAGATCGCTAAGAATGAGCAATCTGACGCCAAGTTGATCACAAATTTGGATGACGTTTTGATTCGCTTCGGAAAAAAGGGGGAACTCGAGCAGAATCACCTGAGTGATGCCGTGATCGCGAATGATGTTTTCAAGTTGATCGGGCCGGCCGAGCAACGGAACCCCCGGATTGTTCGCCCCGGCGAATCCGTCCTTTGGCGGATCGATATCGTCGTCGGAAATTAAGCCGACGGTGCGCAAACCGATTTCCGCTTTGCGCTGGAGCCATTCGCGGAGCTGTGTCGCGCGTTGGCTGGAACCGACCAGAATCGTTTTGTCCTCACGGCGAAAAATTCCCCACGCCAAAAGCGACGGAAGATAATAATGCGAGAAAAGGAGGGCGATGTAGAGCCACGGGACGAAGTTGAACAGAAATACACGCGAGATGAATGCGTCTTTCGCGGCAACGAGGTAAAGCACGAGCAGCCCGATGCTGGCGGCCGCTTGCCGGAGACTCAGTCGATGCGGGCGAAGCAGTTCGTTTTGCAGGAAAAAGTTTTTGGAACGACTCAGCGTTTCCAAAGTCAATCCCAGAACCAGCATTCCGCAGTAAATGCTGTATCGGCCCCAGGTCAGTGCGCCACCCGGCGGCGAATAAAACGTCACCATGATCCAGACGCCGAGCCAGAAGAGGGCGGCGACGATGATGATCTGGCAAAACAGGAAGACGCGGTAAAGTCCTTCCGTCCGTTGCGTGACCATGTTCTATTTTGCTGCGCTGATCATGAGAGTACGCGATGGCCGCGCACCTTCAACTCGTGGTAGCATGTCTGGGGCTCATGAGATTTGAATTTCGCCAGCGGCTCGCCTCGCAACGTAAAAGCGATTCCCATACCACAGTTTTGCGCAGGTAATGCCGAATCCCACACACGAAGTCTCATCTCATGAGCGACACGACGCCACTCCGGGTCGCTGGTTGAGTCACGCCTTCATCGCCTTGTTGCCGGTGCTCGCCTGTTTTCTTGGCGGCGCAACGCAAAAATGGGGCGAAGGAATTGTCGTCGCGCTTCTCGGACTTTATTTGCTTGCGAACCCGCCGCGCTTTTCACTCGGACTCGCGCTCAATCTCGTGCTATTGGCGCTCTTGATTTCAGCGGCGCTCGCCTTTTTACCGGCGAGTTGGTTTTTTCAACCGGCGTGGCGTGCTTCGTACGTCAACGACTTTGGCATTTCGCTTCCAACGACATTGACTCCGCAGCCGTGGATCACGCTGACTTGTTTGTTCAGTTTCGTCGCCGGCTTGAGCTGGCTCTATCTCGTCTGTGCCCAACAACTCGAATTGCGCGAAGCGCGACTCCAACTTCGTTTGTTCACTGCCGGCATCGTTCTTCTCGCCGCGATCTGTATCCTGTTTTGGCTCCGGCACACCAGTCCCCCGTTTTGGCACAACGAACGCAATTTCGGGCCGTTCCCGAATCGCAACCAAACCGGAAATCTTTTTGGCCTGACCGCGATCATGATTCTGGCCTGCGGCCAGGACGATCTTCGCAAGGGACGAAAACGCTGGATTGTTTGGGGCGCCGCGCTCGCCCTGATGATTGCCGCGATCATCCTAAATTTTTCGCGCGCTGGAATCGGCATTCTCGTTGCTGGCAGCGCGCTTTGGCTTGGCGTTTTCTCGCTTCGCCAACGTTCTCCGTCGCGAATTGCGCTCGTCGTTTCATTTTTGCTGCTTCTACTTACTGCTCTGCTTCTCTTCGGCGGGCAAACGCTTGAACGATTCCACCTTCGCAATCTCGGCAGCGCTGACATCTCGAGCGATTTCCGTTGGCGAATTTTTTCCGATGTCTTTCGACTGATTCGCGATTCGCCCTGGTGCGGAATCGGTCTTGGCAATTTTGAAGACGTCTTTGCTATTTTTCGCGCCGCATCCTACAGCGACCGACGCGCGATTCATCCGGAAAGCGATTGGCTCTGGCTTTGGACCGAGCTTGGTTGGGTCGCCGTCGTTCTTGTTATCGTCGGATTTGTTCTTCTTATTCGAAAAGTTTATCCACTGCGCGAAGGCACCAATCAGCGTTATCGGCTCGCCACGCTCATTGCTGCCGTCCTTTTCGCTCTGCACGGACTTGTCGATGTTTCCGGTCATCGCGTCGGAACATCATTTGCCGCCATGTTTCTGCTCGGACTCTCGCTTCATTGCCCGCACTCATTCAAACCAAGCCGATCGGTGTCGATCTTATTTCGTTTGATCGGATTAATCTTGCTCGTCGTGGGCAGTTCGTGGGTCGTCGCTGCACGAGGACAGAAATTACTTCCTGGCTCCGTCGGCGTTACCAACGCGAAGCAGCTCGCCACCATCGACAATCGCGAACGGAATTTCACCGAAACGGTCGCCGTCACGACGACCGGACTGAAATGGGCGCCGCTCGACTGGGAACTTTATTTCTCGCGCGCTATTGCCGAAGTCCAGTTGAAGCAAACCGACAACGCGCTCACCGATTTTCGACGCGCGCGTTTTCTCGAACAAATCTCTTACGAACTTCCGCTTGCGGAAGGGAACGTCTGGCTTTCATCCCAACCCGTTTTGGCCGCGACCGCGTGGCGCGAAGCGTTGCGCCGCGCAGGGCCGGACCGCGCCGGAGTCTTTTCGAGTATGCTCAGCAAAGCCTCGCTGCGCAGTCCCGCGGTCAGTCGCATCCTCGCCGAGCTCGGTGTTAGCCGTCACGACCTGGCCTTGCCCTATCTCGCGCGAATTTCCGGCGCGGAGTTCAATCGGGCGTTGAGCAAAGTTTTGGAAAACGATCCAGATCTCCGCTCGTTCACCGAAACGGAAAAACTCGCGCTCTTCGCGTTTTGGTCGGAGCGTGGCGATCCCGCAGAACTTTCGCGCGCCACAGCGCAGCATCCTGATTGGTTGCCGTATGCCTGGCTCGGCGTTGCGAAATACGACGCCGGCAAAAATGATTTTCGGGCCGCTTACGAATTGACGCAGCGTTACGGCGATCTCGTCGCTCTGCCGCGCATTACTCCCAGCGCTTCACTTCAACAATTGGAAAGCCGTTTTCGCGCTGCACCCGACAATTACGCGATCGGCTACGAGCTTTATCGCGCGCAAATGCAAAGCGGCCGGATCGACGGCGCGCTAAATACCGCGCGCCATTTCAGCGAGCGCGGAAACTCACCAGCGTACTTTCGTTACCTTGAAGCCCGATGCTGGGCCGAAAAACAAAGCTGGGAACGCGCCTGGAACGCCTGGCAGGCATTTCACCAGGCGCAAGGCGCCGCAAAATAGATTTTCGTTGCCGAAAGGCGGAGGACAAGATCAACATCTACTCCGCTATAGCGGCTTGGGCGGCGGCGAGGCGGGCGATCGGAATTCGGAAAGGGCTACAACTGACGTAATCCAAACCGAGGCGATGGCAAAACTTCACACTGTTGGGTTCGCCGCCGTGCTCGCCGCAAATTCCGAGTTTGATGTCGGGTCGCGTTTTGCGCCCGAGGTCGCGCGTCATTTCCATTAAACGCCCAACGCCTTTTTGGTCGATCGATGCGAATGGGTTTGTGTCGACAATGTCGAGCTCGGCGTACGCCGGGAGAAAGCTGCCGGAATCGTCGCGACTCATCCCGAGCGTTGTCTGGGTGAGATCGTTCGTGCCGAAGCTAAAGAACTGGGCGTCGCGCGCAATTTCATCTGCCAGCAATGCCGCGCGCGGAATTTCGATCATCGTCCCGACGAGATAATCGAACTTCGTTTTCTTTTTCTTTGCCACTTCATCGGCCACGCGGCGCACGATGTCGATCTGAAGTCTGAGTTCCTTTGGAAATCCAACCAGCGGGATCATGATTTCCGGTCGCACTTTGATTCCGCTCGCTTGCACTTCGGCGGCCGCCTCAAAAATGGCGCGTGCCTGCATCTGTGAAATCTCAGGAAACGTGATTCCGAGCCGGCAGCCGCGATGTCCAAGCATCGGATTGAATTCGTGCAACTCATGCACCCGCCGTGAAATTTGCTCGACCGGGACGCCGAGTTTATTTGCCAGCTCATTTTGCTGCGCGTGATCGTTCGGCAGAAATTCGTGAAGCGGTGGATCGAGAAACCGGATCGTGGCGGGCAATCCTTTCAGTGCGGTAAAAATCCCAACAAAATCTTCACGCTGATACGGAAGCAATTTCCTCAGTGCCTGTTCGCGTTCTTTCGTTGATCCGGCGAGGATCATCTCTCGCATTGCATCGATACGATTTCCCTCAAAAAACATGTGTTCAGTCCGGCAAAGTCCAATTCCCTCGGCACCGAACGCCACGGCGTTAGCGACTTGTTCGGGCGTATCGGCATTGGTCCGAATGCCGAGTTTCCGAAATTCATCCGCCCAACTCATCAGCTTTGCGTACTCGCGATAAGTAAGACTCTTCTTTGCATCCAACGATCGATCGACCAGGACTTGAATAATCTCCGACGGCGCGGTGGTGACTTCTCCGGCGAAAACCTCACCGGCTGTTCCGTCGATCGAAATGTAGTCGCCTTGGGCGAGCGTGGTGCCGTTGGCGCTGAGCGTGCGCTTTTGGTAATCGATCTGGATCCCGCTCGCGCCGCAGACGCAAACCTTGCCCATCTGTCGCGCGACCAGCGCAGCGTGCGACGAAACGCCGCCGCGCGACGTGAGAATTCCCTCCGCCGCGATCATTC
>JALYKJ010000066.1 GCA_030774845.1 Verrucomicrobiota bacterium | reverse complement strand
GGCAGAAGATTCGGCGTGTCGCCGTAGACTTTGTTGGTCGATGTGAAAATAAACGGAGCTTCGGGACAAGATTTTCTCGCCGCCTCCAACAAATTGAGCGTGCCGTTGGCATTCACAGTGAAATCAGTCTCCGGATCGCGCGCCGCCCAATCGTGTGACGGTTGCGACGCGGTGTGAATGACGGCATCGATCTGGCCGCGAATAATTCGGCAACACCGCCGGCATCACGGATGTCGATGTCCCGGTGCTCATAACCGGGGACATTCGCGATTAAATCCTCACGGGTCCTTCTGGTTGATGCTTCAGCGCCGAAAAACTTCGCGCGCATGTCGTTGTCGATTCCGACAACGCGCACCCCGTCCCTGGCAAATCGCCTGACTGACTCCGACCCAATCAGCCCGGCCGAACCGGTGACGATAATTGTCCGCATCTTGCGATTAGCGTTTGTGCTCCACGAATTGGTTATCGGTCATTGGTTATTTGGGTTGGAACCAAAGAACGGATAACGATTAACCATTAACTAACTTTTTCGCTTCCAGAAAAAGTTGTCAGCGGTTGCTGTCAGGTTTGCTTGCTGAAGTTTTTTCCTTTTCCGACGATTTTTCGTCCGCCGCGGCAGACGTTGCTTTTTGATCTGTGTTCTGCCCATCGCCAGTCTGGGTCGACTTCGAACCTTTTGAATCTTTATCGCCAGACGTATCGGCTTGTTTCGAAACTTTTGAATCCTTCTCGCTACCTGCATCGGCCTGTTTCGAAGCGTTGGAGCCCTGATCGGTGGCACTGCGCGGTTTTTGCAAGTGCGAGTTCGGGTCGCCGGTCGAACCAAGCCCCATCTCCAAAAGGGTTCCCTCGAATCTTGCGTCCTTGACACTGCGGGTTTGCAACTTTTTTGGGTCCACTTGTTCCGTCTTCTCTTTCCCACGCCGGGGCGCACCTGGAATCAACGAATTCGCAATGTCCCGCCCGTCATTGTGGCTCTGTCCAAGAGTAGTGTTTCCCAGAGTGGTTTGGCCGTTTGCCGATGGAGAAATGAATACGTACGCAATCGAAACAACGATCAATCTCCACAAGTAAATCGGCTTCATATGCCCGCTGAGGCGGTAGGCGCCATCAAACCTGCCGAATCTAAAACATTTCGCCGAAAAACAAACTGAAAATCGGCTCACGGGGATGGAAGCTGGTAGATTGAAGTTGGAAGCTCGAATCTACGACTTGCGTTCAGCGGTTGACCGAAGAAGCCCGCTCACGAGCTTGCCGACGACGACGATTTCATAACGCAATGCGGTCGAAGCAGAAGCAAGTGACGGAAAGTTATCCTCAATCACGTAAGACAATGAACGAACCTCGGCTGTGGACGCTCGAGCGACGTTGTAAAACTGAAGTTTCTCTTGCAGGTGCCTCCGTTCAAAGCCTTCGGCGATGTTCGACATTATGGATACCGATGCGCGCCGGAGCTGAGCACACATCCCAAAATCCCGACATAATTCAATAGTACGGGTCAATTCATAAATTTTTCGGACGATCTGACGTGCCTGTTGCCAACTCTCCAAATCTTCAAAGGTCATGGGGTTCATAGCTCGCAGATTGTATCGACGCTATCTCCCAGCTTCAATCTTCGATTCTTCAAATGGCGCAAGAAGCAGATAATTAACTTTTTCTCTCCAAGAAAAAGTTCCCGAGCACGAGCAAATCCATTTGCGTGCCCAGAAAGCAGTCGAGGGCTTCTTCGGGATAACAAACAATCAGTTCGTTTTCCTTGAAAGAGGTGTTCAGAACGAGCGGTATCCCGGTCAGATCCCGGAAATGTTCGATCAGCCGATAGTACCGCGGATTGGTTTCTTTGTGAACCGTTTGTAACCGGCCGGTCCCGTCGACATGCGCAACGGCCGGCACCATGTCCCGGTATTTGGCGCCGAACTGAAACACTTTCATCATGAACGGGACGTCGTCGTCGGTCTCGAACCATTCAGCCACCGCTTCGCGTAAAATCGAGAGCGCAAACGGCTGAAACGATTCGCGCCGTTTGATCTTCGCGTTCAGAATGTCTTTGATCGCTGCATTGCACGGATCGGCCAGAATGGAACGGTTCCCCAATGCGCGCGGCCCCCATTCCATTCGGCCCTGGAACCAGCCGACAATTTTTCCGTCGGCGATGGTCTGCGCGGTTTTACCTAGCAATTGTTCTTCATCGTTGATCAATAAAATCGCACAGCCGGCATCCGCGATTTCTTTTCGTTTCCAATCGATCAAGCCAAGCAGCTCTTTATCGGTGGCCGCGGGCCCGAGGTAAGCGGAGATTAAGCTGCGCTTGGATCGAAGATCGTAGATGGAAGATAGAAATGGGGAATCCCCACCTTCCAGCTTCGAACTTCTAACTTCTCCGCTTTTGTCCAGCTGAGACT
>JALYKJ010000065.1 GCA_030774845.1 Verrucomicrobiota bacterium | reverse complement strand
ACGGCGCGATTTAGCAGCGCATGCCGACGCGCTTCAGCTCGAGGTTGCCGGAAGTTATCGCCGACGCAGGGAAATTGTGCGCGATGTCGATCTTGTAGTCGCGACGAAGAAACCGGCCGCGATCACGGAATTCTTCGTCAAGCATGCCCTGGTGGAATCGATCATTGCGCAAGGCCCGACCAAAACCAGTGTGCGATTGCGTTCCGGCATCCAATGCGATCTGCGCGTTGTCAGTTCGGCGGAATATCCGTTTGCGCTCAATTACTTTACCGGGAGCAAAGAACATAACATCGAGATGCGCAGTCGCGCGCTCCAGCGCGGTTGGACTTTGAACGAATATCGGCTGGCGCGGTTGCCGCCTGATCCGCAAGCGAAAAAGGTCCGAGCCGGACGGGCGGTTAAAAGATCGACAATTAAGATTCCAACGGTTCGCGACGAAGCGGATCTATATCGCGCACTGACACTTGATTTCGTGCCGCCTGAATTGCGCGAGAACTGCGGCGAATTTGAAGCGGCAGAGGAACATTCGCTGCCGCGATTATTGGAACAGGAGAATCTGCGCGGCACGTTTCACTGTCACACGGTCGCGAGCGATGGGCACAACACGCTCGAGGAAATGGCGGCAGCGGCGCATGAGCTTGGTTTGGAATACCTCGGTATTGCCGAGCACAGCAAAAGCTCTACTCAGGCGCATGGGATCGACGCGACAAAGCTGCGCGCACAAATAGCTGCGATTCGCAAGTTGAACAAGAAGCTCGACGGCTTTCGGTTGTTCGCCGGCGTGGAGTGCGACGTTCTCCGTGACGGCAAGCTCGATTTCAGCGACGAGATTTTGGCTGAACTGGATTTCGCGGTCGCCTCAATTCACTCGGTCTTCAATTTATCGGAAGCAGAAATGACCAAGCGAATCATTCGCGCGATGGAAAATCCGTTCATCACGATCCTGGCGCATCCGACCGGGCGCCTCCTGTTGAAACGAGATCCCTATTTAATCGACATTCCAGCGGTGCTTGAGGCCGCGGCTGCGACTGGAACATGGGTTGAGCTTAACGCTGCGCCGAAGCGGCTCGATCTCGATTGGCGATGGTGGCCCTTGGCGAAGCAGAAAGGCGTCAAATGCGTGATCGATCCGGACGCGCATCGTGCGGAGCGATTGCAGGACTTATGGTTCGGTGTCGGGATCGCGCGCAAAGGTTGGCTGACGAAAACCGACGTCATGAATTGTTTGCCGCTCGGCAAAATCGAATCTGCGCTGCGAACGAAGAGGAGTAAGAAGTCTTAGATCTTTTCTCGCTGTGGCAGAAACAGAGTCAGACATTTGCAGGCGCCGCCAGCTTTGAGGAATTCTGTCATCGGGAGCTGATGACAGCGATAGCCGCGATCAGTCAGATCGGCGACGAGTTTGGACGCGCCTCCTGGCAAAACTATGTCGCGTTCAATCACGACAGCGTTACAACAAAAGTGCATTGCCTCCTCCGGGACGACGTCGATCAGATCGGAAACGTGTTCGCGAATGGCGTGCTGTCCGTATTCATCGAACGCGGCTGGAAACCAGACCGCCGCGCCATCGGGGAGCGGACAAAAACAAGTGTCGAGATGGTAAAAGCGCGGATCGACAAGTTCCACTGAGACGACGAGACATCCGAGCATCTCCGCAACCGCGCGATGCGATTTGATATCGGACCGAAATTTGTAACCACAGAAAAGTGCGTCGCCTCCGAAAAGCGCATCGCCCTCCCCCTCGAAATAGTAATCATTCGGGAGCCACGAAACCTGATAGCCGCGTTTTTCCATCCAGCTGGCAAAATGCGGCGCTTCGCCGGCGCGTTCTTTATGTCGAAAGTTGCTTGGGATAAATTGTTTGCCGATAGCGAGGCCGGCGTTGGCGGTAAAAACCATGTCCGGAAGTTTGGGTTGCGGCGGGGCCAACTCGATCTTGCAATCCAGTTTGGAAAGGGTCGCGTGCAAACCGCGCCACTGCTGTTGCGCGACCGCCGCTTCCGCGCCGCGTGCGCGGCTCATCCACGGATTGATCTCGTACTCGATGCCGTAGTAATCCGGCGGGCAAAGCAGGAGCTCACGCATAAGATCGACAGCTACTTATCGCCGAGTTGAGAGCGGTTTACTTCTGCGCCCTGCTCTCGCAAACGCTGAATCAGCTCGTCCAACTCGGGTCGGCTCGGAGCCGTGATTTCGATTCGAGC
>JALYKJ010000064.1 GCA_030774845.1 Verrucomicrobiota bacterium | reverse complement strand
ATGCAGAACGGTGCCGTGATCTCGCCCGCCAAAGGCGTCCCCGATTTCATTGAGCGACGATTTCGTCAATTCCCGAGCCAGATACATCGCCACCTGCCGTGGGAATGCGATACTGGCCGGCCGCCGTTTGCTCGTCATGTCCGCCAGCCGCACATCGAAGTGCTCCGCCACGCGCCGCTGAATTTGCTCGATCGTGATCGAAGTCCGCGCTTCTTCCTGCAGAATGTCCTTGAGCAAATGCTCAATCACTTCGCCCGTAAGTTCTTTTCCACTCAGCGACGCGAATGACGCCACGCGCATCAGCGCGCCCTCCAAGCGGCGCACGTTGCTCCGGATTCGGTTGGCAAGGAATTCAAAGGTTTCATCCGGTAGCTTGATCTGCATGCCGCGCGCTTTTTTCCGCAAGATCGCAAGGCGCGTCTCGATCGCCGGCGGCTGCAGCTCCGCCGTCAGGCCCCATTCAAAACGCGAAACTAAGCGGTGTTCGAGATTGGCGATCTCCGAAGCCGGCCGGTCGGAGGAGAGGACGATCTGCTTGTGACCGTCGAATAGCGTATTGAACGTATGAAAAAATTCCTCCTGCGAACGTTCCTTGCCGCCGAGAAATTGAATGTCATCAATACAGAGCAGATCGGTCTGGCGGTAACGCTTCCGGAATTTGACCAGGTTGTTGTGTTGAATCGCGTCGATGAATTCGTTGATGAAAAGCTCGCTCGAAAGATAAATCACCTTCATGTTCTTCTTCTTCGCGAGCACATACTGTCCGATCGCCTGCATCAGGTGCGTTTTGCCAAGACCGACGCCGCCGTAAATAAAAAGCGGGTTGTAAGTGCGCGCCGGCGCTTGCGCGACTGCCAGACTGGCGGCGTGGGCAATTTCGTTGTTTGGTCCGACCACGAACGATTCGAATGTGTTACGCGGATTGAGACCGAGAGAACTGCTGCTGGTTGGTTTGGTGTCGCGACCCGAGTCACTTTTCTTCGAGACGCCAATTGTTTCGCTGACTTCAACCGGCGATTCGGACGAAATGAATTTGATTTCGCGCGGGTCGCCGAACGCGATGAGAATCGCCGCCTGCAGCGCCGCCATATGATTACTCTCGATCCAGTATTGGTAGATGTTGTTCGGCACCCGAAAACTCAGCGTCTTATCCGTCGCGCCCACTAACTCGACCGCCGAGAACCAGCGTTTAAACGTGTCTGCGCTGACCTGCGGTTTTAGAGCGGCCGATAATTTCTGCCAAAGCTGGGTACATTTCTCGTCCATAGGGGACTTGTTAACAGTGTTACACAATCGCCATAATGGCGGCTGCCGGAGGAATTTCGTGCTTCTGACGAAGGCGACGCTTCACCAACGCCGCAGACATCCGAAGCATTAAAAAACGTGCAAAAATGCAAAAGGGGCCAAAATACGAGGGGAAAAGTGCGCTCGGTTTCCGGACAAACCGCCATCGCAAGCGAGGATTGGCATCTGCTTTAAATTCTCGATTTAGCGGGGTTAAGGGCTTACTCATTCTCGGGAATTAATTTTTCTCAGACATGTTCACATCTTATTCACACGCGCGTTCCTTTCGTCCCTGCCGCTGGCTTGAGACTAGAAATCGCGTTCAACATCGACAAGAAAAAATCTGAACTTTATTTTTCTTTTTCGGTCAAAAAAATCTTGACTGAAAAACCAAAACGAGCGTGTCCCCAAGTGATGAAAATTTCCCCCGGCGCGCAGCGAATGATCGCATCGGCGCGCGTCGGCATTTTCTTTGCTTCATCACGTTGGTAATGTCTTCTTGCGCCTTCGATTCAACATGTCGCGCGTTCTAACTGCATTTGTTTTTCTGATTTTCGTGGTCTCAATGACGCGCGGTGCGGAAGAATTGCTGCCGCCGTTTGGATTTCGCTGGAACGATCCGATGTCGCGGGTCGAGGCAGTGCTCAAAGGCGCGAGGGCCGCGATTGTTTCACGCGAGAAAAAGGAAAACCGCGAAGTCTGGACTGTGGAAGGCCTCGTCCATCCCGGTTTGAAAAGAACGCTTTTTACTTTTAAAGGCGGCGCCCTGTTCGGCGTCGAATTGCAATACGAATATCCCGATTGGTCGATCGAACGTTACAACGAACGGATGGGCGAAATCCGTCGTTACTTCGACGCCAAGTACGGAACCGGAAAATTAGTCTCGCGTACTCGCGATACTGATTCCGATGTCGTCCAGACTCTGGTCGGTTACCAATGGACCATCGGCGCGACCATGCTCGAGCTTTTCTATTTCTCCGCGCAACACGACGCGCTCGTCTTCCGCACTATCTCGGTCGATTACAAAGCGCTCTGAATCAGAGCGTCGTCTCCGCCACTGCCTTTTGTCGATGTTTTGCGCCGCGTTGCGTTTCTTTTTGCAGTCGCTTGAGCTTGCTCGACAAACTGGTTTTGGCCGCCGAGCTCATCCGATCGATAAAAAGAATCCCGTTGAGATGATCGACCTCGTGTTGAATGGCGCGCGCCAGAAAACCGGTCGTTTCGATCTCGATCGGCTCGCCGTCTAAATTCTGGGCCCGCATAAAGATCGATTGTGCCCGCTCAATTTCACCGGTGATCTCCGGAAAACTTAAACATCCTTCCGTTCCGGTTTCGGTTTCGCTGCCCAGGTCGATTTGTGGATTGACCAACACCAGCGGCATCGCGCCTTGCGGATCGGTATTCTCGCCGTTTAATTTCATGGTAGTCGGCCGATCTTCCACCTGCGAAACGTCGAGCACGGTGAGCTGAAGCGATTCCCCTACTTGGGGCGCGGCTAAACCGACGCCATTCGCGGCGCGCATTGTGTCGATCATGTTCTGCGCCAACTCCCGAACGCGATCGTCGATCTTCTCGATCCGTTTTCCTTTGGCGCGCAGAATCGGGTCGCCGTACTGCAAGATCGACAATCTCATGGTTCGCCGCGCGTAAATGCCGGTAAATTTTTAACGCCGGCGAGTTTCAACGCGTCCATCACTTTCACGATCGTGCCAAACGACGCTTTTTTATCGGCTTGGAGCACGAGAGTGCCGCGGCGGGTTTCGGACAAATTTCGCACCGCGCTTTCCAATTCCTCCACCGCCACGGTTTTCCCGTCGAGTTTGATTTCGTCATTCTGATCCACGCTCACGACGGCATGCTCGAGCTCGGCCGGCGCGTTAGTCGCGGTTTTGGATTCCGGCAAATTAATCTGTACTTCGGGCTGATCTTTTTTAAACGTGGTCGAGACCACGAAGAAAATCAGGAGAATCGTCAGGATGTCGACGAGCGAGACGATGATGATGGAGGGCGCGCGCCGTTTGCGAACTGCAAATTTCACAGATGTCGATGTTGCGTCACGCCATCGGCGCGATTTCCGGCGTCGCGGGCTGGGCGGGCGTGACCGTTTGCGACGGTATTTGCATCTTGCCTCGCGCACCAGCAACCCGGCCGTAATAACACTTTGAAAGTAGATCCGTCACGAGCGATTCCATTTCCACTGAGAGGACTTCCACTTTTTTCGAAAAATAAACGAACCCGATCAAACTCGGGACCGCAATCCCCAACCCGAACACGGTACAATTGAGCGCTTCCGAAATTCCGCGTGCGATCTGTTTCGGATCGGCCGAGCTGGCGCTCACGCCAAGACTGGCGAACACGTGCACCAACCCCGAGACGGTTCCGATCAGCCCGATCAACGGCGCAATGCCAATGATCACCTCCAGCACAACGAGCCCTTTTTCCAATCGCACCATCTCGTGACGTGCGCGTGTTTGAACCGCCTCCACGTTCTCCGAACGCGGCCAGCGCAGATGCGCCAGCGCCACGCGCACGATCCGCGCCAGCGACGACACATCATGCTGCACAATGCGAAGGAGCCGTTCCGGATTTGCGCCGGGCGCGAGGCGTTCCATTTCGCTCTCGATCGTGAGCGGCAGCACATTTTTTTCCCTCAATGCCAGCGTCCGCAGAATAATCACGGTCAGTGAAACGATTGAGCACACCAGCAAAGGCCACATGAAAATGCCGCCCTTGGTGAAAAACCCGCCTATGGTTTGGAAAACGTCGAGCATGATTCAACGGCCATCATCGATTGCTAAATGTGGTGAATGAAATTTCCGTTTCCAGACCTTCTGGCGGCAAGGCGTTCGCTACATCTTCTGGGATCGGCGGTAGTTGCACCTCCAGGATCGATTGCAGGCACACAT
>JALYKJ010000063.1 GCA_030774845.1 Verrucomicrobiota bacterium | reverse complement strand
GGTTTTCTGCAGATTCTTAGGGCAGGGATCAGTGGTTCGCCGTCGAACCAGCATAGCTCTTGTGGTGCTGTTATCAGCCGGCCTGGTGCAGGCCGAGTTAAAGATAATTCTGCGGCAGAAGGATGTGGCCAACGAAAAAGTGGTCGCTGAAAAACTTGGCGCACTACAACAAGCGGGAACAAAAACAGTGTTGGTTGAAGCCATACATCCCGGCGGCGATTTGATGTGGGATTCCTTCTATCTCTTTCATGGGAACTTCCGATTTCCGCTGGAGAGATACACCTTGGATGAAATCCGCCGCGATCCGCCTAAGCCTCCTGTGATCGGCGCGTGCGTCGCCCGAGATTTTTCTGCCGTGCGAGAAGTTTATCCGACCCTACAAGTACAATTCACCCGTGCCCAGTTCATCTGCTGGCAAGTACCTGGCCAATAATGCGGGAAGGAAACTGACATCCAGCTAGTTTCGCCGGAGTCGCCGACAAACGGAGAGGATCCATCGCCAGAAAAATAGAAACTCAATTCCGAAAGACATTTTCGATCGGCCCCGAGTACGATCCCGAAATTACAATCGGAATTTCGACTACCCTTAGAGCTGGTCGACCGCGAACAATTATTTCAAAGGCGATCTTAAAGCCGATCGCTGGCCCGACGACGTCGAGCAGACGCGAACGCTCAATAGCAAAGAATCCGCACATGCAATCATGTACGCCCGTGAGTGGATAAGCTAATCCTGAGCCGGCGCGCGACAGCATTCGACGCCAGATAGGCCATCCTGGTGTCGAGTCGCCCGGGTACGTAGCGACTTCCAATCACCAGATCTGCTGCCCCTGCCCGCAATGGAGCGAGTAGATCGTTGATTCGTTCCGGTGGATGGCTCGAATCCGCATCCGTCACCACCACCAACTCGCCCTTTGCCGCAGGCGCGCCGGCCGTAATTGCCGCCGCTAAACCGGGCGCGGCCGGGTCTTGTTCAATCAGTCAAATTGGGTGAATTGCCACGAGCGACCGAATGATATCGAGTGTGCCATCGGTCGAATTAGCATCGATAAAGACAATCTCATGAAGCGGCACCGCTGCGGTCACAATTTGCGACACGAGCGGAGCGATATTCTCCACTTCGTTGCGAGTTGGGATATGATCGAGATGGACGGATCGGGCGCAGACATTTTTACAAGATGTTCCCCCGTGATGGCGAACAAGGTTTTAACATCTGTATCGCGCAGGCGAGGTTTTGTTGTCAATTTTCTGGTTGCTCGGAAATGCTCTGCTAATTTGCCTCAGTTCGGCTGGTTCGGGAAAAGATGGCCGCTAACGTGGCGCGGCTGAACATTAATGCAATGACGCCGTCCGAGTTACCAGAGACGCAACTAAAAGTGGGGCCGACAAGTGCGAACCAGATAACGCCAATCATCTTGGCTTCGCTACGGCAACGCTTTCCTCAGTGGCTAGCGCGAGACATACTGGCTCCGTTTGCTTTTAGTCGGGCAGCCTTGATTATCGTCGCGTGGCTGGGCCTTCACCTCCTGCAAATACATTTAGAGGGGACCAAATGGGAAGTGGCAAGTGATGGTTACGTGCACGATGTGATGGAACATCTTTCGTCAAATTCTCATCCATTTATAAATATGTGGGCTCGATGGGATGGCGGATGGTATCTCGACATCGCGCAGCACGGCTACTCCTTTGTCCCAGCAAAACAGTCCAACGTAGCTTTTTTCCCACTTTATCCCGACCTGATTGGAGTCGTGCATCACGTCATTCCGATACCCCGCGATGCGGGATGGCTCTTAGTCGGAATCATTGTGTCAAACGTCGCTTTGCTTGTGGCGCTGACTTATCTCTACCAGCTTGTACGTTTGGACTGCGACCGGCGCACGGCCGCTCGGGTAGTTCTTTATCTCTGTGTCTTTCCCACAACACTGTTTTTGTCGGCAGTTTACTCAGAGTCTCTGTTCCTCGCTTTGGTTGTAAGCGCTTTCTACTATGCGCGTGCCGACCGATGGCTTCTCGTTGGCGCCTTATCCGCCGCCGCTGCATTGTGCAGGCCGCCTGGTCTTTTGCTTATTGCTCCTCTAGCGTTTGAATATTTGTCCCAGAAAGAATTTCAATGGCAGCGGATAAAGCCCGATTGCCTGGCGTTACTGCTTGCCCCAATGGCCCTCGCAGGTCACCTCACTTTTTTGCGATGGCGATTCGGAGATTGGAATGTTCTGTCAAAAGCAGAAACCATGAAAGGCTGGAGCCGACACTTAACGCTGCCTTGGAACACGCTCCTACACTCTTTCCCAGGCATGAATTCGTTCAAAGGATTCCATGGCGCGTTTGAGTTTTTCTTCACATTGGCGTTGCTTGGCCTGGCGATTTTCAGCTGTTTTCGACTGCGACCGTGTTACTCGATTTATGCGGCCATCTCGCTGGTGTTTATCACCTCGTGGGGAGGACTGCGTTCCGCGCCCCGATTTGGACTCGTAATCTTCCCGGTCATAATCGCGCTTGCTTTACTAGGTCACAATAACGCGTTCAATCGCGCATATCTCGTTTTCTCAACTATTCTGGCCTTCGTCTCGATGGTGGTATTTTCGCAATGGGGATGGGTCGCTTGATGCCGTTCGCTGGCAAGAAGCCCTTAGAACTGGGAAGGTTTCTACGAAAGTGTCACTGCGCTGAATGAATCTTTTCATTGACGTAACCAACTCATGCCGGTCCGCCCGCAACACTGGCATGCAACGGATGACGCGCCGGCTCTTCGCCGAGCTGGAGCAGCGCGTCTCGGTCACGCCGCTCTGCTGGAATCGCCTCGGACACTTTTATCATCGCCTCGGTGATCGCGAATCCGGCTGTCTTCGAAAACCTTTCCAAGGCTACAAACGCGCGGTCGCGTTGCCGGAGATGCGCGGCGAAAAATTTCCCGGCGAATTGCGACGTCTCCTCCGCCGTCGACCTGTCGATCTTGCCGCCGAGATTCATGACGGCGACGTTTTTTTGGCGCCGGATTTTTTTGGCGATGCGCGCCGGCAAAAATTGCCCGTGCTCATTCGGAAAATTGGAATGCCCTTCGTCGCCATCTTTCACGATGCCGCAATGGAACGGCTTGGTCTTCACGCGCAACGCAGCACGCGGAAATTCTGGGAATATCTGGAAGCGCTGTCGTGTTTCGATCGCGTCATCTGCATCTCGCAACAATCGAGAAATGATCTGCTTGCCTTTTGGGATGAATACGGAATTCGCGATCTGCCGGAAACTTTCGTTGAGAGTTGGCCGCTGGAATTCGACGAACGCGAGCGCGGCTCAATAGACATACCCAACAAATCTAAGAGCGTGCTTTGCGTCAGCACATTTGTCCCGCGCAAGAACCATCTGGCGCTTTTGAGTGCGGCTGAGGATGTGTGGTCGAACGGTCTCGATTTCGAATTGAAGTTGGTTGGCGCTTGGGCCGGGAACTGGCCGGTGCTATTCAAAATTCGCGCACTGCGAGTAAAAGGGCGACCGCTCGACTGGCTCAAACACGTGGATGATCGCAGTCTCCACACGCTTTATCGCGAATGCGCGTTCACGGTGTATCCCTCGTTAATGGAAGGCTTCGGACTTCCGATTGCAGAAAGTCTTTGGCACGGCAAACCGTGTGTTTGCGGCGGCAACGGCGCCCTGGGCGAGGTCGCAGATGGCGGTGGCTGCCTCATTGTCGATCAAACAAGCACCGCTGCGCTCGCGGAAGGAATCAAAACGTTATTGTTAGATCGACAATTGTATGCGCGTCTGTGCGACGAAGCGCGCGCGAGAAAATTTCGTTCCTGGTCTGATTACATCGGTAAATTTCTGACTCACCTGAAACCAGGGCGCGATACGAACGCGGCCCACACGTCGATGTCACACTGAAATTCGCTGGCCGTGGGGGTGACTGACGATGATACGCCCATCTTTCATTTCATGGACCCAATCGCAGGCGTCGGCGATGAAGCGGTTGTGGGTGACGAGGAGCAGCGCTTTCTCGCGCTCGCGCACCAGAGTGGCCAGTAATTCGAAAGCGCGCTGGGAATTGTTTGTATCGAGATTTCCAGTCGGCTCGTCGGCAAGGATAACGTGAGGATCGTTCGCCAAGGCCCGCGCGATGGCCACGCGCTGTTGTTCGCCGCCGGAAAGATGACGGCTCTGGCGTCGCAGCTTGTCGCCAAGATCGACAGCTTCGAGCAGCGCAGCGGCGCGTTCGCGCATTTCGGATTCGTTCATTTGACCGAGCCGGCGCATCGGGATCATGACGTTTTCCTGCGCGCTGAAGTCCTCCATCAAGAAATGGAATTGGAAAATGAAACCGATCAGCTCGTTCCGTCGGCGCGCGACTTCTTCATCGCTTAAATGTGAAATCGGTGTGGAACCGATCTCGACCGATCCGGCATCGGGTTCGTCGAGCAGACCGAGGAGATAAAGCAGCGTGCTCTTGCCGCAGCCCGAAGGGCCGACGACGGCGTGAATGCTTCCGGATTCAACATCGAGCGAAACGCCACGCAGCACGTGCACCCGCGATTCCTCTTCGCCGAGATAACGCTCGATGTCGCGGCAACGGAGAGAAAGCTCGCCTTTCATAAACTCGAACCGCGTAAGGTGTCGACCGGCTGAAGCTGCGCCGCGCGGTGCGCAGGAACGTAGCTGGCGATGAAAACGGCGACGATCGCGAGCAGCGTTGCCCAAAGATAATGTCGCCAATCCCAAACCACCAAAAAGTGATTGGTGTAAAGCAACCCGCGAATGTGTATCGGAACTTTCGAAATTCCCCACGTCAGTAACGCGCCCAAGACGCAACCAACAACCGAGCCGACGGCGGCAATGAGCGCGCCTTGCCAGAGAAAAATCGCGGAGATGTCGATCCTCCGGTAGCCCATCGAGCGCAGGATCGCGATTTCCCGGACTTTCGACAGGACCGACATCGTCAGCACGTTGAAAATTCCGAACCCGGCGAGCAGAATGATGAGCGAAACGGTGATGGCGGCGGATATTCGCAAGGTCGAAAAGATTTGCAGATTTCCTTCTTCGCGGTCCTGCCAGCTTTGGGCCCCGTGTTGAAACAGATTTTCAAAGTGGCTGGCTAGCGCCGGCGCCCGGTTTGGGTCCCGCAATTTATAAATGATCATCGACGCTTCGTACGGTTTTTTGAGCAACCGTTGGGCGACGCGCGCATGCGCGTAAACGCGGCTGGAATCGATCGTGCTGACGCCGCTGCGCGCGATGGCCGCGACGTTAAAGCGCCAATATTCACCGCCGGGCGAGAGCAATTGAACCGTGTCGCCCGTCTTGACTTCGAGCAGATCGGCCAGCCGATAACCGACAATCACGCTAGTCGTGTTGTTCCGGAAATCATCGAACGAGCCATCGACAATTTGCCTGGCCAGATCGGTCGTACGGAGATGGGGGGTCGGATCGATTCCGTAAAGATCGGCCGTGGTCGTTTCGAATCCGGCGCGCGCGCTGATCGTGCCGCGAAGTACCGGCGAGCAGGCGACGACGTTGGAAAATTCCCGGCTCACCCGCATGATCTCGCTGACGTTGGTGATTCCTTCGAAATAATTTCGGTGCGCGGGCGCGGAGCTGGCCGACTTGGCTGAGACAACCATTCCCTCATAGCGCGGTTGAAATCGTGAACGCAAAACCAGCGCGCCGTTGCTGCCGATGGTCGAGTTAATGAAAAACTGCGCGAACCCCTGCGTCTGCGCCTGCGTGCAAATGAAAATGCCCACGCCGAAGACCACACCAACGAGGCTGAGCAGCAGGGCACGTTTGCGATGCGTGGCGAAACGCAGCGCGATGTAAAGCGGCGCGGTCATTTCTTTGAAACGTCAACCCGCCGCTGCCGCACCGGTTCTCCCGGACGAAGCCGATCCTGGTCTGCGACAACGACACGGTCGCCGGTTGAAACGCCGCTCAACGCTTCCGCGAAATCAAGCGTGCGAAAACCGACCTTGATCGTGCGCCGCTGCACGATTCCGCGTTTCACAATCAGCGCTTGGTCGACAAGCAGCGCGCGGGTCGGCACGAGCAACGCGTTTTCGTGCGAGCCGGTGATGATGTTCATCTCGCCGGTCATTCCCGCCATTAGATTGTCCGGCGGTTTTTCCATTTCCAGAATGACGGTGTAGCGCTGCGTGTCCGGATCCGCCGCCGGTTGAATCGACGAAACACGGGCGGCGAAGGTCTGCGTGCGATAAGCGTAGAGCTGGACTTTCGCTTTCATCCCGGGTTTCACTTCACCGACGTCCTCTTCGTTTACCTCGCCGCGCACGTAGGTTTTGCGGGATGAGACGGTGAAGAGTTGATTGCCTTCTGCCACGAGTTCGCCATCAATCGTCGAAACAGCGGTCAGCAAGCCATCCATTGGCGCGCGAATTTCCGAGTTGCGCATCTGCGCTTCCATTTTTTTATGGGCCTCGTCTAGCGCCTGAAGATTCCGATCTCGTTCGATCCGCTCGTCTTCGAGCGCGCCGCGCAATCGGTTCGCCTCGCTCTTCGCTTTTTCGTATTCGACTGCCGGAACGTTCCCGGACGCGACCACCTGCTCGAGCCGATGCAAATTATCTTCGGCCGCTTTAAGCAATTCTTCCGACGGCAGCGGTAGCTTCGCGCGCTCGGTCGCCGCCTGCAGATCGGCGCTCGCCTGCTTCAGTTGACGCGCGGTCGTTTCGTCGGCGATGCTCGCGAGCAACTGGCCTTTGGTCACGCTTTTGCCAATTGCGCCGCGACCGGCGGAAAATTCTTCGGCCAGCTGGATAAAACCGGCATTTTGCGCTCGAACGTGGACGACAAACGCCGGCTCGATCCGAACCGTCCCATAAACCGCAGAGATCGCGGTGCCGCGGCGGACGATGGCCACCTCCGCCACCGGCATGAAAAAGTAATAGGCCACGCCGCAAATGAGGATGAGCAGCGCGCCTACAACCCACCAAACCCGTCTGGATTCCGGCACCTTCAAGGAGTGCAACTAATGCACATCTTCGGCGAATTGGAAATAACGCCCGGTGGCGCGGTCCCATTCCGCCAGGGCGACGTTATGAAGATAACTCGCCTCCAGCAATCCGGTTTGAGTTTTTAGATGGCTGCCTTCGGCGAGGCGATATTCCAATTGTGAGGCCAGACCGCTGCCGAGATTTTGTTGAACAGCGGCCGCCGTTTGTTCGGCGGTATCGGTGCCGGCCGCGAACGATTTGTGGCGCGCATCGATGCCGGCGAGCTCGTTGCGGATCCGCGACAGATCACGGCCGACGCTTGCTTCCAATTTTTGCAATTCAACTTCGTTGATCTCCCGCGCCTTGCGCGCTTTGAGAACTGCGCCACCGACTTTGCCATTGTCGATGACTTGCCAGGTATAAGCCGCGCCTTCGCGAATCTCCGATCCAAGAAAATCCTGGGTGCGACTGGTCGAACCTTCGCGGTGAATTCCGGAGACTGGAATGTAATCACCAGTCACGCTGCCGGCTGCGCTCGGATAATAGCCGGCGGCGATGATGCGCTCGTCTTCGTTCGCCGCGCGAACGAGCAGGCGCGCAAGTTTAATGTCCGTCCGGCGCTCCAAGGCCGCGGTGGTTTCGGCATTAAGATCGACATCCATCGGCCCGAACGACAGTTCGCCGTCCGGATTGGGAAGTGTGGCGTCGGACTTGACGTCAACCGCCATTGCCTGCGCCAGTTCCAATTGCGCCGCGCTGTAGGCGCGCCGCGAATCTTCCACCAACGGATCGAGCTCGCGCGCTTCGACGGTAGCAGTGGTGAACGCGCTGCGATCGACCAAGCCCGCTTGATAGCGATTGCTTTGGCTCGCCATGTTTTCGTTCAAATGTTGTCGCTGCTTGTCGCGGACCGACAGCAGCTCGCGATTGTAAATGGCCGAATAAAACGCGAGCCGGGCGGCGTGTAACTGTTGCTCGATCGCAAGATTGAGTTGCTGCTGAGCGATCAAAACCTCGACATTTCCGCGTCGAAGCGATGGCAGAATCGCAGCGTCGATAAGTGGTTGAGTGAAGGATCCGCGCGCGAAACCGAATATTGTCGTCGCTGTCGAACCGGCGCGGTCGCCGCCTTGCACTCCGGCGGGCACGTTCACTTTTACACTTGGCCACACGATGGAGCGAAGAACGAGTCGACGCCCCGCGGCCTGTTCCAGGTTCGATTTCGCCTGCTGAATCGCCGGATTTTTTTCCAGCGTCGTGTTCAGAACTTCGTCGAGCGTCATTGCTGGCGCAGCCGAGATCGATCCGCCAAAGGACGGATTCGCCGTGGCGAACAACAACAAGATCGGAGCGGCGAATTTTAGTTTCATTGCTGGGTCAATTTTGCCGGCGGTTGCGCCACGTCGAACGCCTGTTTTTCGTGCCGGGGTTTCAAACGGTTCGAAGCGAAGTCGAGCGCTTCCGGAGTGCTGCCACAGGCGCGCGCGAGCCGGGCCAGCGCGACATTGTGCAGATAAATCGCGCTCAATCGCGTCGTCCGCGTCCGGGTGACATCGGACGCGGCTTGCAAAATGTCGAGCTGCGTTCCCAAACCGGCCGCGAGATTTGTTTTGGCGATTTCGAGAGATTCGTCGGCGGTCTGTACACTTTTCGTTTCCGTTTGGAGGACATTCTCGCCTTGTTGGAGATCGAGAAACGCGCTCCGCACCTCGGAGGCAACGGCGCGCCGCGCGGCTTCGAGCGCTGCCATCGCCGCTTCGCGGCGTGCGTGGGTGGCCTGCATTCGTCCTTTGGTCGCGAAACCGTCGAAAAGATGCCAGGTCCCATTTACGCCGACCACATATCCGTGGTTGAATTCAGGACCGACCGCTGGGTCGCGCTCATTGTAAACTTCGTAACCGGAAAAAAGTTGAACGTGTGGACGCAGCTCGCTTCGGTCGACCAGATATTGTCGATCTTCAATCTCGACGTCGATCTGGTCGGCTTTGATTTCGGCGCGGTTCACATCGGCGCGGCCGAGGCATTCGTTCAAGTCGGGATGGAGCGCTGCGTATTGCAATTGTCCCGCGACCTCGAAACGCGGTTGGTCCGGATTTGAGCGAAAATCCATTCCGAAAAGTTCGCCCAGCCGCAGATACGAATTGGTGAGCTGGGTTTTGGCATTGGCCAGCTCCGGTTGCTCGTTGTCCAGCGCCACTTGGGCCCGGCGCACGTCCAACGTTCCAACAATTCCGGCGCGCAATCGCTCCTCCTGCGTTTTCAATTCTTCACCCAGAACCCGCACCGAATTTTCGCGAACCCGCACCTTCGCTCGATTTAAAAGCACATCGTAAAACCCAACCCGCACATCCATCGCCACTTTGTTGCGCACTTCTTCGAGCTCGCACCGCTGCTTTTCCACGATCAACTCGGCAATACCCACCTGGTTGGAAACCGCGCCACCGGTGTAAACATTTTGGAGCGCTCGCACCGACGCGGTGTAATCCTCCTGCCGAAGCCGGGTGTCGGTTTGCGTTTCTCGCTTGTCAGCGAAGCCGGACGAGATTACCGACGGCAAATAACCCGACCGCGCTTCGATCAATCCGCCGTGCGCCGCTTCCACTTTTTTGCGCGCGATAATGATCTCCGGGTTTTGGGCATCGGCCAGCGCGACGCCTTGTTCGATCTCATAACTCGGCGGCTCGGCTCGCGCATTGCCAAGAAGTCCGATGGCGAGCAAAGCGATGGCGAAAATGGGTATCTGGCCGGCGTAGCGGTGTTTCCTAACGAGTGTCCTCAAAATTGCTTGCATGGTAACGCCGAGTGCGGCACTTTCCACGCTCAAATCGGGCGAGGGTTTTCTCCTCAGGCGAGACCTGACATGCCCGTGGCTGCCTTAACCTTAATGCTTTTAAACTTACCAGAGTCAAACTTACCACATTGCATCTTGCCCCAAGCTCACCGCTGCGGGTAGGATTTCTTTTTTTCCATGAGAAAGATTCGTATCGCCATCGTCGGAGTGGGCAACTGCGCCAGTTCGCTCGTCCAGGGTATCAATTTTTACCGCAGCTCCTCCGCCAATGGCACCGCCGTCGGCCTGATGCACAAGCAAATCGGCTCGTATCGGCCCGGAGACATTGAGGTTGTAGCCGCATTTGACATAGATCGCCGCAAAGTCGTGCTCGACGTCAGCAAAGCTATTTTCGCACCGCCCAATTGCACCAAGGTCTTTCGCGAACAAGTCAGCCTCACCGGCGCAATCGTGAAAATGGGCTGCGTTTTCGACAGTTTTGCCGATCACATGCGCGATCAGGATCCACTGCGCACCTTCCTGCCGCTGGAGAAAGAATCCAC
>JALYKJ010000062.1 GCA_030774845.1 Verrucomicrobiota bacterium | reverse complement strand
CGATCTTACGCTGCATCCAAAGATGCCAACGGTGGCGATCGATTGCTTCGGTTTGAAAACGAGTGTGACTTCCGCGCACGCGTGGCTCAACGAACAAACCGGCGTGCCAGTTATTCCGGCCCACTGCGAGCCGCTGCCGAATGGCCGCTATCGATTAGTGTTTCATCCGAAAATCGAAACGGCCGGACGGAGTTATCAGCAAATCGCGCAGGCATGCTGGGATTCGTTTGAACCCTATGTACGCAAAAATCCTGCGCCCTGGCTTTGGATGTACAAACATTGGCGATACAAACCGGCCATCGCCGATCGGCCTTATCCGTTTTATGCGCGGTCGCATCGCCGTTTCGATAAGCGGATTGCGGCCGACGATGAAAATAAAGCAGCGTCGGTGAAGATGTAACGTGATCCACGCGGTTGACAAAAGTCTTTGCAGCTTCTCCAGTACCGCCATGCGAATCGTTTCCCGCCTAGCTTTTGTTGCCGTTCCTGCCACTCTTTCGTTGCTTACTGGTTGCCAAACTGGAGGGCTGCTTTCCCGCGCCGGCGGCGGCGGGCCGTATCATGTTACCGCTTACAAACCGAACGATCCCTCCGCCGTGCGGGTTAAGGTTTCGTTGTCGAAACAAAATGTTTATGTGATGGAAGGGGATCGCTGCCTGATGGCAGCCGCCATTTCGGTTGGCTTACCCAACAAACCGACGCCGCGCGGCCGTTTCACGATTTATTCAAAGCAGGAGCATAAGCGCTCCGGCTCGTACGGCTTCAGCGTCAATGGAAACAACGTCACTCCGTGCAGCGGCAATTGCGGCGGACGTTACGTCGGTTATCCGATGGGCTACTGGTGTGAATTCGCGCCGGGTTACGGATTTCATCAGGGCTTTGTCCATCCGGTCCCGCGGACGCACGGTTGCATTCGTTTGAAAGGCGAGGCCGCGCCGAAATTCTATGCGCTGGTCCGAGATGGCACACCGGTGAACATCGCCAGCACGCAAGCCGAGGACGAGACGATCGGCCCGAAAGTGCAACGGGTGGACGACTCGCGCGCGCCGGATCCAGACCCACATATCATGATTTCCGACGCCGCCTTTCAAAAGCCGAGCGGCACGTTGCTCGAATAGCGTTCCTGCGGCAAATTACCGCGGGACATTGTGAGCACGAACCTCATCTCCAGCGGAACGACGGCGCGCGAGAAAGTAAACTTGCGTACGCCGGACGTGATGGCCGCGGTGCAAGAACAGGTCGAGCAGCATTACCGCAGCGACATTGTCGATAAAGTCCGTCGCGCCGGCGGGATTATTAAAGTAGGCGACACCACTGTTCGCCTCGCCAAGCAATTCGGCTTTTGTTACGGGGTCGAGCGCGCGATCGATCTCGCTTACGCCGCGCGCAAAGTTTTCAAAGACCACCGGCTCTTCATTGTTGGCGAGATCATTCACAACCCGGAAGTGAACCATCAGATTGCGTCGCTGGGGATTAAAAATCTCACCGGTCGCAACAAGCAGGCCGAGATTTCCGATTTGCAACCGGACGATATCGTAATCGTGCCGGCGTTCGGCACTGAGTTGTCGATGTTGCAGCAAATCAAAGAGCGCGGCTGCCAGATTGTCGACACCACCTGCGGCGACGTGATGAGCGTTTGGAAACGCGTCCGCAAATACGCGAGCGAATCGGTTACGTCGATCATTCACGGGAAAGCCGAACACGAAGAAACGAAGGCGACCAGTTCGCGGGCGCTCGGCGATGGCAAAGGTCATTATCTGGTCGTGCTCACGCTCGCGGACACCGATTACGTTTGTAATTACATTCGCCACGGCGGCGATAAGCAGGCGTTTTTCGAAAAATTTCGCGGCGCGTATTCGCCGGGATTCGATCCGGACGTGCATCTCAAGACTGTCGGCGTTGCAAATCAAACCACGATGTTGCGCGGCGAAACCGAGGAAGTGCAACGGCGCGTTCGGCAGGCGATTGTCGATCGCGATGGCGCGGACGCTGCCGCTCAGAATTTTAGGTTCTTCGACACGATCTGCGGCGCAACTCAGGAACGTCAGGATGCATTGCGCGAATTGCTCGACGTCAAAATGGATTTGCTCCTCGTTGTTGGCGGTTACAACAGCTCGAACACGTCGCACCTCGCGGAAATGGGCGAGGAACAACTGCCGACCTATTTTGTCTTGAACGCTTCGCGGCTGCTCTCGCGCAACGAGATCAAGCATTACAACCTGCACGAAAAACGCGAAGTGGTTTCACACTTCTGGCTTCCGCCCGGTCCGGCCGTCGTCGGCATTACGGCCGGCGCCTCTTGTCCGAACAACTTGATCGAGGAAACTCTGATCCGGCTTTTCGAGTTGCGCGGAATTCCTCGCCAGCAACTCGAGCTCGCCGCCTAAGATCGACATCTTCTGTAGCGGCGGTTTATGATCGCCGGCAGCCAATTTCATCGTGGTGTTTACGCGGCGCGATTGGCTTGACAGGCAAGATCAACATCGTTCAGCCTGAACGGCGATGAACTCTCTCAATCGATTTGCGGATCCGTTTTACTGCATGACGCGGCTGATTGTCGGGCTGATGTTTGCCTCTCATGGAGGGCAATTGGTGCTGGGTATGTTCGGCGGGATGCCCGGTTCAGACAACATGATGATGCAGGTCGGCGGTTCGATTCAACTTGTCGGCGGATTTATGATCGCGTTCGGGCTGTTTACGCGTATCGCTGCTTTCATTTCGAGCGGCGAGATGGCAGTGGCTTATTTCATGATCCACGTGGCCAACGCCCCGACGCCGATGGCCAAGTTTTTCCCGATCTCGAGCGCCGGACCGCAAGTTTCGAACAAAGGCGAGCTGGCTATCTTCTATTGCTGGTTTTTCTTGTTCGTCGTGTTTTACGGCGCTGGTCGTTGGAGCATCGACGGGCTGATCTGCAAAGGAAAGTCAGCTGTCGCGACGCCGTCGACTGCTTAGCCTTTTGTCATTCCGAGCGAAGTTGAGGAATCTCTCGATGTTTCTGTTTTGGTCATGAAGCACGCCCTCTTCTTTGCGTTTGCTTGTGCCTTCCTTTCGGAATCGATCTGTGCGCAGGAGATCAAGGATTTCGGCCGTGATCGTTTGAATAACTCGCCGCGACACGGCGAATGGGTCGATATCAAATCGGGCGATCGCACGATCAAAGCGTTCGTCGTTTATCCCGAATCGAAAAATAAAACGCCGGTCGTGCTGGTGATTCACGAGATCTTCGGTCTGACCGATTGGGTCCGCAGTTTGTGCGACGAGCTGGCCGAGAACGGCGTCATCGCGATTGCGCCTGATTTGTTGGGCGGACAAAAACTTGAAGATCTCGATGCCGCGCGCAAAGCGACCTACGCTTTGCCGAAGGAGCAGGTTCAAGCCGATCTCGATGCTACTTCAAATTACGCGCTTACGAAAATTCCAGCGTGTAACGGCACGCTCGCGGTCTGCGGATTTTGCTGGGGCGGGGGATGGGCTTTCGAGT
>JALYKJ010000061.1 GCA_030774845.1 Verrucomicrobiota bacterium | reverse complement strand
TGACAGACCCGTTCTTGATAATTCGATCGCACCTTTTAGATCAAAGAAATCAACGCGACGTTTTTCGCCTCGCCAATGAACATCGCTGCCAACCTTTCCCCAGAGAAGAACAGCTACTCGCTTTTTTTCTGCGCCACTCGGAGGTTCGAAAACTCTGCCGATTTCAAAAATAGCAACCCGTTCTGCTACAGCGCGGATATTGTGATCAAGTGCTCCAAGCAGACCGGGCAACAAGCTTGGCCGCAGTGCGACATGATCTTCACTGAGCGGATTTCGCAATTCGATCGCGTTTTCTGCGAATGCGAATCTTTCTCTTGGAAGCAGCTTTGAAGTTCGCACTTCGCTGAGGCCTGCAGCCGCTAAACGTTCGCGCATGCGCGATTCCTGATCGTGCGCGTGATCCGCTTCGCTGGAAGGCGTGAACCGGCTTCGATCGGTTCCCGGAACTTTGTTTACGCCGTAAGCGCGAATGACCTCTTCGATAAGATCGACATCGCGCTGCAAATCCCGCCGATGGCTCGGAATTTTCCATTTCGTCGTCCTAGCGGCGCTAGTTTTTTTCAGACCGAACCCCGTCAGAATCTCATCGACGGTCTTCGGCTTAATCGTGATGCCGACGACTCGATCGGCTTTTTCGTAGGTCAGCGAAACGTCAGCCGGATTCGCCGGCACTTTGCCCGCCACTCCAATTTCTTTTGCCGGAGTTCCATTCGCGATCTCGCGAATCAGTTCGGTTGCGCGGTGCGATGCCCGCAAAACCATTTCCGGATCGACTCCGCGTTCGAAGCGATAACTCGCGTCGCTCGGTAAATTCAAATTCCGCGCGGTCCGTCGAACACTCGCCGGTAAGAAATATGCGCTCTCGAGCAGAATGTTTTTTGTGGATTCCGTCACACCGGTTTCTTCGCCGCCCATTACGCCGGCAATTCCAACCGCGCGCTCTTGATCGGCAACGACCAGATTGTCCGGCTTGAGTGAGTAAGTCTTGCCATCGAGTGCGAGAAATGTCTCGCCGTCCCGCGCGAGTCGCACATTGATTCCGCCTTTCAATTTATCGGCGTCGAACGCGTGTGTCGGTTGTCCGAGCTCGAGCATCACGAAGTTCGAGATGTCGACGATGTTGTTGATCGACCGAATGCCGACGCTCTCGATTTTCGCGCGCAACCATTGCGGACTTGGCCCGACTTTCACGCTGTCGATCCTGCGTGCGGAGAAAAATGGGCATTCGCGTATGGCGCTGATGGTTACGCCAGTCTTCCTGATGTCGATCTTCGCTTCGCGCGGCGTTGATTTGAGTTTGTTTCCAGTCAGCGCGGCGATTTCGCGCGCGAGTCCGAAATGGCTGAGCAAATCGCCGCGGTTCGGCGTGATCTCAACATCCAAAATCGTCTCGCCTGGAAAAACGTCGGCAATCGGCGCACCGATTTTCGCTTCGGCTGACAGAATTAAAAGACCGCCCGCGTCCTGGCCAAGTCCAAGCTCGATCGCGCTACAAAGCATTCCCTCCGATTCAACGCCGCGCAGTCTGCTTTTTCGAATCTCAGGTCCATTCGGCAACTTCGCTCCCGGAAGTGCGAGCGGAACTTTGTCGCCGACTTTGTAATTGGTCGCACCGCAGACAATCTGGCGTTTCGTTCCGCTCCCGTCATCGACTTCGCAAACGGTGAGGCGATCGGCATTTGGATGACGCGATGACGCGGTGACTTGCGAAACGATCACCTTGTCGATCATCGTCCCACGCGTTTCGATATTTTCGGTCTCAACGCCGGCACGGGTGAGCAATTCCGCGATCTCTTCCGCGTTTTTTGGAAGATCGACAAATTCGCGCAACCAGTTGACGGAAAACTTCATGTCTGGGGAGCGCACGCGCCTCGGGTGTTGTTTCCGGCGCCCTCGCCGGAAACTTTTCTCTGTAAATCAGTCCGTTCGGCGGGGCGCCGAACGGTGCACGCGAGGGCGCGTGCGCTCCACAGATTAAAGAATTTTGTGTTCATGCGAATTGTCTTAAAAACCGCAAATCGTTCTGCGCGAAGAGGCGGATATCGGGAATGTCGAACAAAATCATGGCGAGCCGATCCATTCCGAGGCCGAATGCATAGCCGGTCCACTTCTCTGGATCGTAAGCTTTATCACCGCGCGCTTTGTTGACCGCTTCGAAAACAGCCGGATGCACGATGCCAGACCCTGCGACCTCGATCCATTGTTCGCCTTTCTTAAGTGCTTTTGATTTCACGTAGACCTCAAGACTCGGCTCGGTGAAGGGAAAATAATGCGGTCGAAATTGGACGGCGGTGTCGGCGCCGAACAGTTCGCGCATGAAAAACTCAAGCGAACCCTTCAAATCGGCTACGCTCACGTTCTCATCAACATAAAGCCCTTCGATTTGATGAAACTGCGCGCTGTGGGTCGCATCGACTTCATCACGACGATAGGCCGCGCCGGGCGCGATCACGCGAATCGGCGGCGGCGCGGATTGCATCGTGCGGATTTGCACCGTCGAAGTGTGGGTCCGGAGTAATCGGCCATTCGGCAGATAAAATGTGTCCTGCTCGTTCCGCGCCGGATGTTCGGGCGGGGTGTTCAGGGCGTCGAAACAATGCCATTCGTCTTCAACGTCCGGTCCGTCCGCGAGGGCAAAGCCCATCCGCCGGAAAATTTCGATCGAACGCTCGAGCATTTGCGTGAGCGGATGCAACGCGCCGAGCTCATGCGGTGTTCCGGGTAGCGAGATGTCGATCTTATCAAGCGCGCCGGATTCTTTTCGCGAGCGAAATCGTTGCGCGCGCGTCTCGATCGCGGCCGCGATCGCGGTGCGAACTTCGTTCAGCAATTTGCCGACGATCGGCTTCTCTTCTTTGGCGACCGTTTTCATTTGCTCGCCCCAAGCCGAAACGCTGCCGCTGCGCCCGAGATATTTCACCCGCGCGACTTCGAGCGCTTGCTCGTCAGACGTGGATTCGATTTCGCGGAGCGCGTGGTCGCGCAGTTGTTCCAGCGGATGGCTCATTGTTGAACGAACGTTGAACGGTCCGAGCCGGACTGGCAACAACGCACAACGCTCAATCTACAAGTGCGACCCCGAATGCTTTAGGGGCCGCAAAACCTACGCCGCTTTCTTTTTCGACTTCGACTTGTCTTCTAGCGCGCTTTTCGCTTGATCGACAATCGATTTGAATGCGTTCTCGTCGCTGACTGCAAGATCGGCGAGGACTTTGCGATCGAGTCCGATGCCGGCGGCCTTCAATCCCTCGGCGAACCGGCTGTAAGTTAATCCGTTGGCGCGCGCGGCGGCGTTGAGCCGTTGGATCCACAAATAACGGAAAGTGCGCTTGCGGGTTTTGCGGTCGCGATAGGCCCAATATTTGCCTTTCATCGTTGCGTCTTTGGCGTAACGGAAAAGTTTTGATCGGCGACCGCGATAACCTTTGGCGGATTTGATGACGCGTTTGCGTCGCGCACGGCTGGCCGGCGCGTTAGTGGCTCTTGGCATTGTTGTTTTGTCCCGAATTACTTCGGGACTCCTCGTTCAGCGGGCTGTTCTTTAATTATCGATCTTTACGGCCTCGCTCGCTGATTGGGTCCCACAGACGCGGGACAGGCGGAAAGATGATCCGGCGTGTTGGGCCGGGCGCTCAAGATAGTTAGTGGTTTCACAATGACAACTGAATTCTGTGAAAGTTAAAGGTGCGAAGCCTCAGCAGGTCGAGATTCGCTTCGCCAAAGCAACCAAGCTACAAAGCCCGTCGCAGCGCCTCCGAGGTGGGCGAGCGCCGAAACAGAGCTGATTCCTTTGACCTGCTCCCAAGCGCCAATAATTTGAAATAAAATCCAGAGAACAAAGACAGACCACGTGGGCAACCGAATCCAGCAGAACCAACGCCACGAATACCGCAGCAGAAATCCGAGTTTCACATCTGGAAAGTTGAGCGCGTAAAACGTAATCACCGCTGCGATGCCGCCGCTCGCTCCGATGCACGGGATTTGCGAGCGCGGATCAGCTGCGATGTGTGCGAGATCGCCGATAAAGGCCGCCAAAGCGATGAGCAGAAGATAACGAAATGGCCGTAGAAAATTCTCCACGTCATCACCGAACACGAAAAGGAAATAAATGTTGCCGATGAGGTGAATGATTCCGGCATGAAGGAAAAATGAAGTGAGAAATGTGAGGCCGCCCAAACGCGTCGCTTCTGTCGGGATTAACCCGAAACGCAGTACGACCTGGTGCAGCTGCGTAAACGCGAATGCGCTCGCACAAATGATCGCCAGGCAAAGCGTCCACG
>JALYKJ010000060.1 GCA_030774845.1 Verrucomicrobiota bacterium | reverse complement strand
GTGTTGTAAGGGTCGATCGCCAGGACCTGCTCGTATTTCTTGAAGGCAAGATCGTAACGCGCGGAGTCGTAATAACCGTCGGCATCGGCCAGGAGTTTTTTCACTTCCTCAACTTTTTCGATGAACTTCGGGGTCATCGTTCTGTTGAAGTAGCCGGGCTGTTGCAAGTGCGCCAGCAACTCGAGCGCTGGCCGGCAATTGGGATCGTAGCGCGCCCCCAAAACTTCACGGAGAATGGATTCCGCCTCGTCGTAATTGCCGTCCGCAATTTTTTGTTCAGCCACTTTCACGCCGCTCGCGCAAAAACCGGCCAGGGCCTCATCGTGCGCTTTGGCCGAGGTGACAGCGTCGGGCAGAAAATTCAGGGCCGTGCGAAATTCATCGTGCGCCAGCGCATAATTTTTGTTCTGCATGGCGGCTTGCCCGCGGGCGAGCGCTTCCGCGCCGCGCGGTAAGACGGCCTGGCGGCGTTCCACTTCTCGCTTTGAAATGCGGTCGACGTTTTGCGCACTGAGCGTCAGACCAAAACCAAATTGCACGGCAACAATCAAACCGGCGAGAAGCAACCGGTCGCGGCGGAGATTTAATTTCATATGCGGCAGTTCAGGGATTGAACAGGCCAATTTCGATCGGTTCATTTGGCTTTTGCGTATTCACGATGACCGCCTTGGCTGGATCAACATCTACTAGCTTATATTTGATTTGCTCCTGTGGTTTCAATGAAAATTCCTGATCTTTTCTGACCTGGAATTCCTGTCGCCCGCCCCAGGTATAAATAAAGGTCGCGACCGACTCCGGAGACATCGCCACTTTCTCTTTAATCAGCGTCAGTTGTCCTTTGGTTTCCACCTGCTCCAGGGTGAGCTCGGAAACATCGACATTCGTCCCGTACTTATTTCGCTGATATTTCTCCTCGAACTTCACGATCTTGAAGCGCGTTCCTTTGATCGGGTCGCCGACTTTCAGAAATTGCGTTGGCTGTTTCAGGTCGATGGTGTTGATCGCGTAGGTATCACCGACCCACGATGAGAAGACAAGGCGAAACGGCTCCTCCACCGCCGATTCAAGTTTCAATTTCGTGTAATATTCGGGGTGCGAATTGCCATCGATCGGGTTGGTGTGACCTAACCATTCCTCGAGATTGCTGAAACCATCACCGTCTGGATCCTGGTCGAGAACGTCGGCATCCGCGATCGGCAATCCGAATTGCTCCAGCCAATCGTTCGGCACAGGCGGATGGACTTCCGTGGTTTGCAATGTCGCCGGTTGTCCGTTCGCGCCGATGAAATGTTTTTCAGGGACAAACAGCCCCGAGCGACCGCCAAACGTCCACTGGGGCGGTCGATGCAATTTTTCGGCCGCAGCCTGCAATTCCTGCGCTGTCGCCAGCGGCGATACGCTTTTCAATGACGGGGCCGGCGGCATCACGGCAAGTTGCGAGCTGAAGCGCGCAGCGTGGCGCCAGATCAAAATGGAGCTAAGAAAAAGCACGACGGCCGCCGCTATGAACAGCGCTTTTTCATAATGAGCGCGGACCCAGTTCATTGGTTGGGGAGCGCACGCGCCCCGCGAGCAGTTTTCGGCGCCCCCGCCGAAGACAGTTCTTGCGTCCACAGCCAGGGATAATCCTCATTTTGATCGACAACGTTGGAGTCCCAAGGATTCCGACAGATATAAGAGAATTTCTCCTCCAAATCGGATTCCGAGCGAATCAGTCGATCGAATGACTCCCTGTCCCAAACTGGGCCTGGTAGGCTGCGGAGTTTGTTAATGTGATGCGCGGTCGATGATTTAATACCATGCAAAATTTCAGATAACGACCAGAACACCGTCTCCCCGGCTGGAGTTTGGTCCTTTATCTGTGGCTCAAATAGTAAGTGAACGTGATCCGGCATCACGCATGCGACATATAGTTCGTACTGCAAGCAGTCATGGCCATACCGCGCACTTCGTAAAACGATATCTCGTTCTTCGCGCACGAGCGGGTGTCTTTGGTAGGTCGAAAATGAAACGGCGTACTTTGCCCACGGCCGTTCAAAGTGAGGTAATCTGCGTTTTGAATAGCGGATTTCCTCAGAGCGTTCCGGCGAGGCGCCGGAAGTCCGAGCCGGACTGGCGTTAACACGCGAGGCGCGTGCGTTCCCCGGAACTTCCGCGGCGCCATCTGTTATTTTGGCTGTGTTCATCCTCAAAAGCTGAAACGCACCATCTCGATCGTCGTCGTGGCTTCGACGTGTTCGTTGCCGACGATAAATTTTATCGCACTGGGTGCTGTAGTGGCCGCTGTCTCAGCGGCTTTCCCGCTGCTAGCGCTCGTCGCTTGCCGGGACGGCCCCTTCTGCTGCTCGTTGCGAACGTACAACGTGCGGACAATGAAAAATTGCCTGTCTGAGCTCGCGATTTGGTTCAAAACTTTGCGCATCGCCGATGGCGAAGCCGTGAAGGTAAGATCGACACTCGTGCGCTCGACCAGCGCGGGTGCGGCATTTGCCGGGGCGGAAGGTTTTTTCGGCGGTGGCGTTGGCGCCGCTGTGGCCTGGGCTGGAGGCGCCGTTCGTTTCACGGCCGCGATTGCATCCACGCGTGCGTCGATCAAAATGCCCAAGAGCAATTCAACTTGCGCCAGTTCCCGCCCGAGCAATGGCGCGGCCGCAGTTGTTGGCAACGTGGTTCTGAATTCGTCGAAGCCGAGATGAAAATTTTCCGGAAGTTTCACCCGGTTCGCGCGCGCTTTTTCGGTTGTGCTGACAATTGCCCGACTCAAGCGCGATTGAAA
>JALYKJ010000059.1 GCA_030774845.1 Verrucomicrobiota bacterium | reverse complement strand
AATCACCCCCGGCCGACAGGGTCGTTGATTTTAATCCGTTCAACATTTGAAGTTTGGGGCGGGTTCGGCTTGATCGCGCTTGGCATAGCTGCGGGCGGCGGGTGGTTGACTAGAAAACAGCCACACTCAAGCAATTCACGGATCGTTTGGTCGCTGTTGCTTATACTCGCGATATACATCACAGCTTACCTCGGCTTGCCCGACCAAGCGGGTTATCTATTGCCGATCGTTCCCGCTGTTCTTTTGTTGGTTTGCTTATTCAGTCCGCGTCCTAGTCTACAGGTCGCCTTTTGCTGTTTGCTTTTTGCGCCCATCGCCGAACCGACGCCGCGCGGAATACGTCCAGGCGCGATTTTGTCGGATCATCAGGACCGGTTGCAAAACCTGGCTAACATTCGCGACTTCTTGGAACTGACCGAAAGCGTCCCCGGAAATAACACTTTTGTGGTGGGGGCTTCCGAGGCGGAGATCGCCGTTCTTACGCCGCGACTGCGAGATGGTCGAAATCGTTATGTCTATCTCATGAACGCCTTGGAGGCGAAAGGCGCAATAGCTGATGGGCGGCATCTTTATTATCTGCCCGCCATGCGCAAATTCAATTACGAGGCAACCGGGGTTGATCTCGCGGAATATGGCGCACGTGACCTGCGATGCGTGTTGGCCAATTCAAATTGTCCGGTGACGCCGGGCGGTGCTTTCGAAGCTTCCGAGTGATCGTCGCTCGATTCCACCGGCCAGCAATCTGATTTGGCTGGCTGATAAGCTTGGCAATTACGGAGGGCTTGGGCGAAATATGACGCCGTGCGCATCTACCGAGATAAAGGTGTCGATCTTGCCTGGCTAAAAGGAAAGACGTGCGCGGTGATTGGCTTTGGCGCACAAGGACACGCACATGCGCTCAACCTGCGCGATAGCGGGATAAGGGTCGTAGTCGGTCTCTATCGCGGAAGCAAATCGCGCATTCGTGCGAAACGAAATCGCCTCAAAGTTCTCGAGACGGCCGATGCGGTGCGGGGCAGTGACATCATTTTTCTCGCTCTGCCAGACACAAAGATGCCCGCCGTCTATAAGAAGGAAATCGCTCCGAATTTGCGAGCGGGCCAAACGCTTCTTTTTGCTCACGGCTTTGCGATTTATTATCGAACGATCGTTCCACGAAAAGATGTCGACGTTGTGATGGTCGCGCCGAAAGGACTTGGGCCAATGGTGCGAAGCGAATTCGTGAGCGGTCGCGGAGTGCCTGGATTGATCGCGGTTCAGCAGAACCGAAGTGGCCGGGCCAAATGGACCGCGTTGGCCTGGGCCAAGGCGATCGGTTGTACCCGGGCTGGCGTAATTGAAACTACGTTTCGCGATGAAACGGAAACGGATTTATTCGGCGAACAAGCGGTGCTCTGTGGCGGAACCAGCGCCCTCATTCGCGCCGGGTTCGACACGCTCGTGAAAGCCGGTTATCCGGCGGAGCTGGCGTATTTCGAATGTCTCCACGAGCTCAAGTTCATTGTCGATCTAATCCATGAGGCGGGGATCAGCGGAATGCGCGCTTTGATCTCGGACACCGCAAAATGGGGCGAACTGACCGTCGGTCCCCGAATTATCGATGCAACCGTGCGCGAACACATGCAGGCAGCTCTGCGCGACATTCGTTCTGGAAAATTCGCGCGTGAGTTTATCCGCGAAATGGAAACAGGGCGGAAGCGCTACACCATATTGCGGAGTGCCGCGGACAAGCATCCGATCGAAAAAGTGGGCCGGAAACTTCGCGGCCTCATGAATTGGAAATAAAAATAACCTGCCGCCGCTGCCACGCAGAGCAGCGCACATTTCCACGATTTTTGTTTCGCGGAACCCTTATTGCTTTAGCGGTGGCCTCCGCCGATTCGGTCGAGTCCGTATCCAGTGGTCGGGATCACGCTGAGCCGATCACATGGCTGCGCGATCGCGGAGCCTGTGATGTAAACGTAGCAGGCTTTTGTCACTTTCCTTACAACCTGCTGCTTTGTCGGAACGACTACGTTTTTGCTTGCATCAGCGAAAGCCGACGCGCAAAACGCGACTGAAATCGCGACCATCGCGCACCGGACGGACCAACCGCACAAGCCAGTCG
>JALYKJ010000058.1 GCA_030774845.1 Verrucomicrobiota bacterium | reverse complement strand
TTCTCGACCGCGAGCGCGCCGCCTTCGATGAACAAATATTTTTCGAGTGGTGGCAATCCGGCGACGCGCGCAAAAGTTTCGACGAATTCGGCGTAGGCCTCCGAATAAACATCCGAGTTCGCGACTTTCGCCTTCGCCGCGCGCAGAAGATCGCGCTGCACCTCGGGCTGATCGAAATATGGATGGTTAAATCCGATCGGCATCGATCCAAAAAAACCGTAAAGATCGATCAATCGATGGCCGTTCGCCGCGTCGTAGAGATATGAGCCGCGGCTCTTTTCCTGATCGAGAACAATCTTAAAACCATCGAGCAAAATATGGTCGCCGAGCACGTGGAGCACACGAGACGGATCGACAGATTTTCGATTTTTGCTCTTACCCAAACGCGGCCGCGAAGTGCGAGCCGCCTCGGTGAGCATGGGCGGCATACTCATCCGTTGAGATTAGCTTTCGCCGGAGAATTGGTCAACCGGTGTGGCGAAGCCCTACTTCTTTTGCGGCCAGAGCGCGTTCTTTTCCTCAATCGCTTTGGTCAGCGCGGCGTTGTATTCCGCCACTTCCGCGTTGTAGGCAATGTTGCCTTGCACGTCGCTGTGTAGAAGATCGCGCTTTTTCAGGCGCAACGCTTGGCTCCACTCAGCGAGCCGTTCCAATTCTGTCGCGTTAATGGCTCGCCGTTGATCAAGGCTTGGCGCCACGATCGCTTTGGAAGCTTTTTCAAGACCGTAATGGTTCGCCGGAGCTGATGGCACTTCCTTGTGTTTGAAAAATTGATCGAAATGTGATGCGGACAGCGGGCCCGGCCGGAGCACGAAATAGGCAAGAATACACGGCAGCGCGACCAATCGAAACGTTCTCGATAATGGCGCGAGGTCCGGATAGCTCAGCCGGAACAGCAACGGCCCAAATGGCAGAAAAATGCCCAGTCCCCACCAAACGCTAACGCCAAAAGCCGAGCCGATGAGGAGAATGCGGCCGATCAAGACGCACACCAGTCCAATCGCGAGGAAGATGAGGGCGGCCACTCCCAGATTTAAGCAGGCCAAGTGCCATTACCCGCCAATAACAGACGTAATTGTTCGCCACGGCGAATCTGTCCTTTGGCGGACCGATCTTAACGGACGATTCCTTCGCGCAGCGACGAATGCTTGCCCGCCAGCAATTCCTGAGTGAGCTGGTAACCGCGCTTATCCACATTTCGACGCGCACCGGCGAAGTAATTGTCGATCCGCGCCCGGGCCGAACTGCAAAAATAATTCGCGACCGACAGAACTTCGTCTGCCGATTCGCCGTGATCGATTTTGTATTGCGCAAAAGAGCAGGTCGCGCTGATTGCAAAAAGCTCGGTGGCAATGCCAACGAACCGCGAAAGCAAAAGTTGCTCGCGATCGAGTTTCGGACCAAAGCGCGCCATCGCGTGAAACAATCCCCGCGCTAGTTTCTTGCTCGTCCGCGCGGCATAATCGACATGCCTTTGCAGATCGCGATGAAGATTGTCGATCTTACCAGCGCCGCTTGAGAACCACTGTCGAGGGTACCAGCCGGCATAAAATTTTCCGGACGTGAAAACCGCCTTCGCCCGTTCCGACATCGGCAATTGCGTATTGAAAATCGCACCGCCCACTTTCAAATGCGGATCGAGCGCTTCGCGCGCAATGAATAGCCGCATGATTTCGCTTGAGCCTTCGAAGATGGTGTTGATTCGACAATCGCGCAGAAAACGCTCCACCGGAATCGCCTCCTCACCACGGCCGGCCAGCGATTGCGCCGTTTCGTAACCGCGACCGCCGCGGACCTGCATCGCGTCATCCGAAATTTTCCAGGTCGTTTCGGTCGACCACATTTTGCACATCGCGGTTTCGATTCGCAAATCGCCGGCTTTGCGATCGACGAGTCCCGACGTCAGAAACGTCATCGCTTCCATCGCGAACGTATTGCCGGCCATTTCTGCAATTTTCCCGGCAATCGCCGAATGTTGTCCGATCGGAACCCCCCACTGGATTCGCTCACTCGCCCACTTGCGAGAAATCTCGAGCAAGCGTTTGGATAATCCAACGCACGCCGCTGGAATCGTCAGGCGACCGGTGTTCAACGTCGTGAGCGCAACTTTCAATCCCTGACCTTCCTTCGCGATCATGTTCTCGCGCGGTACGCGCACGTTCGTGAATTTCACGATCCCGTTATAAAGCGCGCGCAGTCCCATAAATCGACAGCGATAAGTGATCTCGAGGCCCGGCGAATCAACATCGACAATGAACGCAGTGATCTGTTTGCGCTCTTTCCCGTTCACAATCTTTGGCGCCGTCTTCGCCATCACCACCAGCACGCCAGCTTTGATCAAATTCGTGCACCAAAGTTTCTCACCGTTGAGAATGAATGCCGAGCCGTCTTCGGTCGGGTCGGCCCGCAAACTCATGTTCGCGGGATCCGAGCCGGCGTTCCATTCCGTCAACGCGAAGGCGGAAATCTCGTGTCGCGCAACGCGCGGCAGATATTTTTTCTTCTGCTCGTCCGTTCCGAAAAGAAGCAGTGGTTGCGGAACGCCGATCGATTGGTGCGCGGAAACGAGCGCGGTCAGATTTTCGTCCCAACTGCCGAGAAGCATCGCGGCGCGCCCGTAATTGACCTGCGACAAACCAAGTCC
>JALYKJ010000057.1 GCA_030774845.1 Verrucomicrobiota bacterium | reverse complement strand
CGTGGCTTCCGCGGCGATCGGTTTCGCCATCGTGATTTCGACGACTTCGTTTTCTTCGGAGATTTTTGGGACCCGTTCTTTTACTATCCGTATCCATATTACGGTTACTATCCTTACGGATATTATCCCGATGGTTACGGACATGATTCTTACGATCTATCTGTTTACCAAAGCAGAGCGGGATATACCGATTCTTTGGTCGGTCAGGTCCAGCTTCGCCTGGCTCGTGCAGGCTATTATCGTGGCGCCATCGATGGCGTGAGTGGCAACGCCACGCGAAGGGCGATCCGTGATTACCAGCGCGCACACAGCTTGCCAGCGGACGGTCAGATTCGGGGCCGACTGCTCACAACCATGGGCCTGGGATAAGTCCATTTGCGCCGATCCCCACCGGTTGCGTTTTTTTAGCGGCAATTTACGCGGGCTCTAACCGGCCATCCCGAGCGCCCTGATCCGATTTACGGATCTAAAATGAAGACTATACGTCGTAGTACATGCTGAATTCGTACGGGTGGGGACGGATCCGCAGAGCGTCGTATTCTTTTTGTTTCATGTCGATCCAGTTGGCGATGAAGTCGGCGTTGAAGACGTCGCCACGGAGCAGGAAGGAATGATCGGCCTGGAGCGCTTCGATCGCGCCGCGAAGTGAATCGGGCACGCTCGCAATCTGGGCGAGTTCTTCCGGCGGCAGATCGTAAAGGTTTTTATCGAGCGGATCGCCGGGATCGATCCGGTTCTGGATTCCGTCGAGGCCCGCAAGCAGCATCGCGCTGAAGGCGAGATACGGGTTCGCCGCCGGATCGGGCGTGCGAAACTCGATTCGTTTTGCTTTTGGACTCGGCGAATACGTTGGAATGCGAATCGCGGCGGAACGATTGCGCGCGGAGTAAGCGAGATTAACCGGCGCTTCGAATCCCGGGACCAGGCGTTTGTAACTGTTGGTGGTTGGATTGGTGAGGCAGGTGAGTGCGGGCGCGTGTTTCAAAATGCCGCCGATGAAAAAGAGCGCGATGTCGCTCAGCCCGGCGTAACCGTTGCCGGCAAAGAGCGGTTTGTCTCCATTCCAAAGCGAGATGTGGGTGTGCATGCCCGAACCGTTGTCGCCAAACACCGGCTTCGGCATGAACGTGACCGTGCGGTTATGCCGCTTGGCCACGTTGCGGATGATGTATTTGTAGTACTGCATCGAATCGGCCATATGCTTGAGCGGCGCGAAACGGACGTCGATCTCCGCCTGCCCGGCAGTGGCGACTTCGTGATGCTGCTTATCGATCGGAATGCCGGCTTTCTCTATCTCGAGCGACATCTCGTTGCGAATGTCTTGCAATGAATCCATCGGCGGCACGGGGAAGTAGCCTTCCTTCGGGCGAATCTTGTAACCAAGGTTTGGAAATTCTTCGCGCCCGCTGTTCCAATGTCCTTCGACGCTCTCGACCTGATGAAATGACGAATTGCCGCTGTAGCTGAATCGCACGTCGTCAAAGATGAAAAATTCTGCTTCCGGTCCAAAGAACGCGGTATCGGCGATGCCGGTCGATTTCAAATAAGCTTCCGCTTTTTCAGCGACGCCGCGAGGATCGCGGTCGTATGGCTCGCGCGTGATTGGATCGACAATCGTGCAAATGAGACTCAGCGTCGGCTCGGCGTTGAAGATGTCGATCCATGCGGTCGCGGGATCGGGAATGACGAGCATGTCGGAAGCGTTGATCACTTTCCAGCCACGGATGCTGGAGCCATCGAAGCCGAGGCCGTCGGTAAAAACCTCGTCGTGATATTCGCTGAGTGTGGTGGTGAAGTGCTGCCACGTGCCGAGGAGGTCGGTGAACTTGTAATCCACCAGTTTCACGCCGTGGTCTTTGATCATTTTATTGACGTCGGATGGAGTTTTATCTTTGGCCATATCTCAGAGGTTAATGGTTAATGGTTGATAGTTGAGAGAAGCAAAAATGACGAAATCCGAATGTCGAATGTCGAAGGAATGACTAAATGGTGAAATCGGCGCTTCGGCCGAGTGCATCATTTCAAGTTCGTCCCTGTTTCGTCATTCGTGCTTCGCCATTAAATTTACACCGCTTTTTCGCCGATCTCTTCCGTGCGAATACGAATCGCGTGTTCCACTGGCAGCACGAAAACTTTGCCGTCGCCGATCTTGCCGGTCTTGGCCGCGCCTACGAC
>JALYKJ010000056.1 GCA_030774845.1 Verrucomicrobiota bacterium | reverse complement strand
TAAACTTGACCGCTTAAAGCGGTCAAGTTTATCGGTGCGAATTACTGCGGAAGACGTTCTCGTTTGTTCGACCGGTCGGATCGGCGTGTCGATGCCTATGAAAAATATCGAGCGTGGAATTCGAGCGTGCGCACCGCGTCTCGCAAGATCGACATCGAGCGCGGGCCAAGTCGCTGAAGCGATCATGACGACCGACACGCGCCGCAAAGAAATAGCCGCCGAATCTCAAATTGGCGGATCGAGAGTTCGGATCGGCGGGATTTGCAAAGGCGCTGGGATGATTCAGCCGGGGATGGCGACAATGCTCGCCTTTATTACGACCGACGCGGCAATTGAGTCGGCGGCTCTCAAGCGCGCGCTCAAGATTGCAGTCGGAAAAAGTTTCAACCGTATCACGGTGGACGGCGACATGAGCACGAACGATTCCGTGATCATGTTGGCCAATGGTCTCGCCGGAAATCGCAAACTCGTCACTCGTCACAACCGCCAGTCCGGCTCGGACTCACTCGTCACTTTTCAATCGGCGCTCAATTTCGTTTGTGTCGAATTGGCGAAGATGATCGTACGCGATGGCGAAGGCACCTCGCGCGTTGTTACGCTGCATGTTCGCGGCGCGCGCAATGATCGCGAAGCGGAAGCAGCCGCGCGCGCGGTTGCCAACAGCTCGCTCGTGCGCACAAGCTGGTGCGGCGGCGATCCCAACTGGGGACGAATTCTCTGCGCGCTCGGATATTCCAAAGCAAATGTCGATGAAACGATTGTCGATGTTGGTTACGCTCAACCCGGCAGCCGCAAAATTCTTTTTGCATTTCGGTGCGGTCGTCCGACAAATGCCGCCTTGAAAACGCTGGCGAGAATTACTTCAGCACCTGAGTTCGATTTACACGTCGATCTTCAGCGCGGTCGCGGCGAATTCCTGCTTTACGCGGCTGACCTCACCGAAGATTACGTCGCCTTCAACAAAGGCGACATCACTGATCCCGCGACCCTCGGCGGCTGATGAAAGAATTTATTTCGAAAGCGGCGACGTTGCTTGAAGCGTTGCCTTACATCCAGCGTTTCCGCAGCCAGATCTTCGTTGTGAAGTACGGCGGCAGTTTCATGGACTCGCCAGATCCGGAAGAACGGCATCGGGTCGCGCGCGACGTGGTTTTTCTCGAAGCGGTCGGAATCAATCCGGTCGTGGTGCACGGTGGCGGTAAGGCGATCACACGCGCGTTGGAGGAAGCGGGCGTGAAATCGGAATTCGTGCACGGCTATCGCGTGACCAACGCGGCGAGCGCGGAAATTGTCGATCGCGTTCTGTCGCGCGAAATTAATCCCGACATTGTGACGGCGATCCAGGATTTTGGCGGGAAGGCACGTGGTTTTGGCGGCCCCGAGATTTTTCGCTGCCGCAAATATTCAGCGAGGAGTGAAAAGGGTGAAGATGTCGATCTTGGCTTTGTCGGCGAAGTTTGTGTCGTGAATTTGGAGCCTCTGCGGGAATGCATTCGGCGCAGCGTCACGCCAGTGATTAGTCCGACGGCGCTCGGCGATGACGGTAAAATTTACAACTGCAACGCTGACATTGCGGCGGCGAAAACCGCGATTGCGTTAAAAGCGCGCCGTTTGGTTTTCATGAGCGATGTGCCTGGGTTGCTCCGCGATCCAAAAAACGACGCGAGTTTGTTGACTCACCTGGCGGTGGGCGAAGTTCCGCAATTGCGAAAGACCGGCGTGATTGGTGAAGGAATGATTCCGAAAGTGGACAGCGCGTTGGCCGCGATTGAGAGCGGCGTTGAAAAAGTCCAGTTCGTCGACGGAAGAATTCCGCATTCAGTGTTGCTCGAGATTTTCACCGATGCGGGGGTTGGCACGGAAGTCGTATTATGAAGGAAGTCTTGCCAGCGCCGAAGCCGGCGATCATTGAGAATGAAACAAAACGGATTTGCGAGTTGTTCGAGCAAAATGTTGTCCCGTCGTATGCGCGCTTTGATCTCGTGCTTGAGCGCGGCGAGGGAAATTACGTTTGGGATGTCGACGAAAAGCGCTACCTCGATCTGGCTGCCGGAATCGCGGTTTGCTCGTTGGGCCATGCCCATCCCGAGCTGACAAAAGCGCTAACCGAGCAATCGCAAAAACTGATCCATGTCTCCAATCTATATTATAATGAGCTCCAAGGGAGGCTCGCGAAACGCATTGTCGATCTTATCGCGCCGGGGCGAGTCTTTTTCTGCAATAGCGGCGCGGAAGCAAACGAAGGCCTGTTCAAGCTCGCGAGGAAATTTGGACGCGACGTTGGTCGCTACGAAATCATCACGACATTCGAATCGTTTCATGGACGGACGCTGGCCGGAATCGCCGCCACCGGACAGGAGAAGGTAAAGAAAGGCTTCGAGCCCGCGGTCGTCGGATTCAAGCACGTGCCGTTCAACGATCTCGAAGCGATGCGCGGCGCGATCACACCGCAAACCGCCGCGATTTTGGTTGAGCCGGTGCAGGGCGAAAGTGGAATCACCATTGCCAGCCCGGAATATTTGATCGGTCTGCGTTGTCTATGCGACGAGCACAATTTGTTGTTGTTGTTCGACGAAGTGCAGGCCGGCCATTTTCGCACTGGGAAATTTCAAAGCTGGCAGCGCATTCTCGAAAACGAACATGTCGATCTTGTCCCGGATGCCGTTTCGATGGCGAAGTCTTTGGGAGGCGGATTTCCGATGGGCGCATTTTGGGTGCGGGAGAATTTCGCGAACATTCTTTCGCCCGGCACGCACGCGAGCACGTTTGGCGGCACACCGCTGGCGTGCGCGGTTGCTTTAAAGATTTTTGAAGTAATTGAACGTGAGAATCTGGTTGGGAACGCGCGCGGGACTGGCGACCTACTTTTGCGAGAACTGCAAACAATTCAGCAAAGGTTCCCGAAAGTAGTGAAAGTTGTTCGCGGCCTGGGCTTGATGATCGGAATTGAATTTCGGCCGCAATTTAAAGCTGCTGATCTTGTGAAAGAACTGCACAGGCGAAATGTCCTGACCGTACCCGCCGGCAATTCGGTAATTCGATTGTTGCCCGCGCTGAATTTGCGAACGAGCGAGGCGGAGGAAGGTTTGCGAGCGATCGAAAAGTTGATTGTCGATCTTGCAGAGAAAGCGTGAGAGGAGAATCGAGTGAAACATCTTCTTAGTATTGAGCAGCTTTCGCGGGAGGAAATCGAGCGGATCCTTCGCCGGACGGCCGAACTCAAAACAAACCGCGGCAAGATTTCGGCGCAGCCATTGGCCGGACAAACCTGGGCCCTGATTTTTTCCAAACCTTCCACGCGCACGCGCGTTTCGTTCGACGTCGGAATCCGCGAGCTCGGGGGCGAAACGATTTACTTGAACGCGGCGGACGCGCAGCTCGGCCGGGGCGAATTGATCAAGGACACGGCGCGCGTGCTCGCGCGAATGATCCACGGTGCAGTGATTCGAACCTACGCGCAGAGCGACATCGAGGAGTTCGCCGAATTTTCAGGTGTGCCAACGATCAATGCACTGACCGACGACGAGCACCCGTGTCAGATTCTCGGCGACATTTTTACGATCATCGAAAAGCGCGGCAAGATCGAGAAGACGGTGGTTGCGTACGTCGGTGACGGCGTTTCCAATACAGCGCGGTCGTGGCTATTCGCGGCGGGCAAATTGGATTTTGAATTGCGCATCGCGTCGCACAAAAAATATCAGCCGAGAAAGAAATTGCTCGAGCGCGCGGGCGGCCGGGTAACGTGTACGGACGATGTCGCCGCTGCGGCGCGCGATGCCGATGTGCTTTACACCGACATTTGGGTGTCGATGGGAAAAGAAGCGGAGGAAGCGCGCCGCGAAGCCGAGCTCGGACCGTACTGGATCAATGATTCAGTTGTGAAATTGGCAAAACCGGACGCGCTGGTGATGCATTGTTTGCCAGCACACCG
>JALYKJ010000055.1 GCA_030774845.1 Verrucomicrobiota bacterium | reverse complement strand
ACATGATGTCGATCAACGGAATGATCTCGATCCGCGGGCGTTTGTGCGGAATAGGTGAAGCGACTTGCATAAAATTTAGTAGGAGGCGCCCGTCATCGTGTAGGTAATCGGGACCTTCACTTTCGGCGCACACGCTCCAGGTCGGAATCGCCACCGTCTGAATGTGCTGGTAGTCGAATTGTCCAGGATAGGATTGCCGATGGATTGCGCCATGGTTGCATCGGTTACATTGCCGCTTGCGGTATCAACGCTCAGGAGCGCGACACCGCTTCCGGTAACGTGACGGCTACGCGCTTCGTAAGGGTAATCCGGTTTTGGAGCAAAGATCGCCACTGCTTTCGCGCCAGAGATCGACATCGTTCCGGGTACTCCTGTTTGCGGCGCTTTTACGGGACCGGCGGGCTTGGCCACATTTTTAGGTGGCGGCGGTTTCTCTTCGTGAAACTCAGGCGCGACTTCCGGGACGGGCGGCGGCTCGGGAATCGGAATGTCTTCCGGCGGCGGAGTCGGTTGATCTTCGGGTTGAAGCATCGCTTCTACTGTCGCTGTTGGCACATCCGAAAGGTCGACCACGGGCGCCTCGTGTTTAATGGCGGCGATCGCGACCGCGCTCAAATGGAGCGCCAGTGCGCCACCCAAGGCGGCCAAGAATTGCCAGCGCGGAGGTGGTCGATAAAGAAGTGGTCCGGCCATGGTTGGGTTATCTCCCTCCTCCGGGCACTCCCTTGAGCGCTTCGCTCTTGATTTCGAAAGCGACCTTGTAAAAGCCGACCGAGCGCAAGATATCGAGAACGCGGATAATATTAAAGTGGACCGTGTCCGCATCGCCACGAATGAATACCTTTGCTTCCGGATTTTCGTCGTGAACCTGTTTCAGTCTGGCGGTCAACGTGTCGTAATTCATCTCTTCCTTGTCAAAGAACGGGACGCCGTTCGCGTTGACTGAGACACTGATGTAATCCTTTTTCGACTGCGTTTCGCCGGACTGGCCGGTGGGAAGGTTCACTTTCATGCCCTTCATGTGCACCTGGCTCAAGCTCACCATCATAAAACTCGCCAGGAGAAAGAACATGATGTCGATCAACGGAATGATCTCGATCCGCGGCTTCTTATGAGGAACTGGCGAGCTGACGCGCATAAAAAATCCTAGATGGACGAGCCTTTGGCCGAGCTGGGCTTATGGCCCCCGATCGTTACTTCACGACCTTCTTTACCTTTGGCTTCAAGCATGACTTCGAGATTTGTGGCCGCGGTTTGTAGTTCGAACTCTAAGTTAGACACGCGCGACGTGAAAAAGTTAAACGGAATCAGCGAGAAGATAGCGATGCCGAGACCGCAAGCGGTGGCGATGAGCGCCTCCGCGATACCGCCGGTAACAGCCTGAATAGCCAATTCTTCGTTGCCCAAGAATCGGAAGGACCGGATCAATCCGGTGACCGTTCCCAACAAACCGAGCAACGGAGCCAGTGTGACCAACGTATCCATCACAACCAGGAACCGGCCCGCGCGTTTGATCTCGATGCCGGCGGCAACCTGCAACGCACCCTGCAACGACGCGTGCTGATGGTTCAAACCGTTCCACATCATTCGCAGAACTGGATCGCGTGAATCGCGCGAATGCCGCGATGCTTCCGCGACGTCGCCCACTTCGATCGCCGTGAAAACCTTTTCGATCCGCTTGGGGTCGCGCCGGAACCAGCGTCCACCCCACCAGAAAATTCGCTCGATCACCACCGTCAAAGCCACAATCGACACGAGAAGAATCGGCCACATGATGGGACCGCCCTTTCGGAAATTGTCGATGATGAAATTGTTACTCCAACTGCTCGGTTCCGGAGTGGGCGCCGCAGTCGGACTTGGAGCCAACGTCGCAGTAACAGTTGCTCCCGGGGCAGCTGGTCCTCCAGGAGCAGCGCCGACCGGACCAGCCGGCGACATTCCCGGCGCGCCTGGCGGCATGCCGGTAGGCGGCTGTTGAGCGGGAGCGCCCGGTTGAGCTGGTACGCCCGGCGGTTGTTGTGCTGGAACGCCGGGCTGCGCTGGTGCAGCTGCGGCAGGCGGTGCATTCGGTGGCGGTGGTGGCGGCTGTTGTGCAGGCCGCTGTTGCGCAAACGCACTCAACGCGATCAAACTGAGACAGAGAGTAAGCAATGTTTTCATATTTTCGGCGGAGTTGAATTAACTGCTCGGCACATCTCCTTTATTCCAAAACGGTTGGATGCGAGTCGAGCAAAAGTTTCACTTTTCTTGAGCGACGCTCCGCAGGGCGAACGTCATCTATACTTCGCATCCGGCGTTGTCCCAGGATGTAGGGATAAGATCAATCCGGCAAAGGACGGATTCGCCGCGGCGAACAATCAGGTCGCGTTGATCACACGATTCCGCAGCGGCGGCCAATCACCGACTCGCGCTTCCAATTCGTCTCCGGCACGGATCGGCCCGACGCCCGACGGAGTTCCGGTCAAAATCACATCGCCCGGTATCAAGCTCAGCGATTGGCTCGCAAACGAAACAATCTCCCCGACCGAATAGATCATCTGACTCGTGCGCGCTCGCTGTCGCACTTCGCCGTTTTGGCGCAATTCCAGCGGTAGATCGCGAACATCGAGATCGCTGTAAACGAATGGGCCGATTGGCGTGTAGGTGTCGAACGACTTGCAGCGTCCGAATTGTTTTTCCGACTTCTGTAAATCGCGGTCGCTAATGTCGAGACCGATGGTGTAACCGAAAACAAAATCGAGGGCTCGTTCGGCCGAGACATTTTTGGCGGTACGTCCAATCACGATTCCCAGTTCGGCTTCGAAATCGGTTTGATGCTCTGGAAATGCAATCTCGATGTTGCCGTTATGCGGTAAGAGCGAGCTCGGCGCTTTGAACCAAATCAACGGCGTTCCGAGCGGCGTCCGTTTCATTTCGGCAATGTGATCAGCGTAATTCAACCCGACCGCGAGAAGCTTCGACGGGGCGACCGGCAGGTCGATCGTTACATCTGTAAGTTTCCTGACTTCGCCGGTCGGTTGAATGTCGATCCAGTACGGCTTTGCCAAAACGTCGACATCCTCAACGTGCACTTCACCGTAAAAGAATTCGCTGTCCGATTTGAATCGACCAAACGTGCGCATGCTTCTTATTTTGGAACAATCGCTACAAAATCGCGCACAGGTTTTTCCTCCGCGATGGAAAATGCGCTGCCGTTCGCGCGCTTAAACCAAAAGGCGCTGGAAGAGCCGCCATCGAGATTGAGCGCCCGTTGGATTTTGAAATCCGGAGTCAAAGTAGTCGAAAGGATGTTCGACAGATCCGCCAGGGTCACGTCCGAGCAAAATCCCAAAGCGGCTTTGTCCCCCGCCCCAGCGGCCGCAAAAGTGCGACGTGCTGCGCGGGTTAATTCCAAACCGCGCACCGATTTTGCAAGATCGACAATCATCGGACCGCACTCGACCGCGGCCTCCGGTTTTTGCGCCATCGAAAATTCGGCGACGCGCGAGATTTGAACTTTCTTGGCTGACGCGCTGAGCACGCCACTAAGCAAACGCGCCTTTTGCAGCGGCGCGATCATCGTTCCATCGACAATCAGAAGTCCGATTGGTTTGTAATCCGGATCGAAATAACCGCCGTTCACGGCGGCCAGAAAATTTCCGCGGCTCATGACTTCTTCCAAATCCACCCGCGGCTCAGTCGATTGATCTATGATGCGAAGGCGGCATGATTTCGTGGAAAAAACCGCGAGCTCAAGCGAGGCGCGATCGCCAGTCGCGGAATGCTCGACTACGATGTAGCGATGTTCGAGTCCACGCAGCGGCGAGGGCTCGGATTGGGTCGAGATTTGCGTCCACTGCGCCTGCGCAGTGGTAAAGACAAACGAAACAAAAACTGCGGCGCTAAACTTTCGCACCGTACTTGTCGATCAAAGCTTGAAAGCGCGGATCGCTGCGCAATGAGTCCCAAATTGGATTTACTTTCAGATCTTGAACGGTGACAGCGCTCGGTCGGCTCAACAACCGCTCCAGGATTTCAATCGCGCGACCGTTGTCGCCAAGAATGCCGTGAACTTCGGCCACCCCAGCCGCAATTTCGGGGCCGCCAAAGGCGTCTTTGCTCTCCGGAACCAATTCGGTGGCGCGCCGCGCTTCAGCTAGCGCGGCATCTTTTTCACCGAGATAGGCGAGAACTTTCGCGAGCTGAATATGCATGTCCGCCAGATCCGGGCTTTGTTTCAGTTGCGCTTCGAGGAGACCTTTTGCTTTCAGGAAGGCGTCCCGCGCGCCGGTTTCGTCCTGGAGCGCTTTTCGCGCAAACCCGATGAGATAATATTTGGCACACAAGGCTGGGGGAAT
>JALYKJ010000054.1 GCA_030774845.1 Verrucomicrobiota bacterium | reverse complement strand
CTAATTCCGCGTTTCGGTTGGTTTGTTGCGCTGGGCAAGGCGATCGGACTTGGCGAGCCCATGGTGGTGAACTTCGTGTGGTACTGTTTGTTCGGCGCCGGTATTTTTTTGGCAATCGGTCTTTTTTGCCGACCCGTCGCCATTGCGGCTTGGCTTCTTCATCTTGCTGCGGTCAAAAGCGGAAACCTCGCCACATACGGCGTGGACAATTTCATCACGATCGGCCTCTTCTATTTAATGCTTTCGCCGTTGCCCGATCGCCTGGCATTGGATTTTTGGTGGCGCCACCGCAAATCGCGAGATCGACGTTGGCTCGGTTTTTTTCGGCGCGTGTTGCAGGTACATCTCTGCCTGATTTATTTTTTTGGCGGCTTGACCAAAGTACTCGGCCGGGGCTGGTGGGATGGGACCAATCTTTGGCGGGCGGTGACTCGTCCGCCATTCGACATTGTGTCTGCCGATATTCTCATTCGTTTTAGACACTTTTTCCCCATCGCCGGAATTGGTGTCTGCCTGTTGGAAATTGGCTACCCGCTTTTCGTTTGGAACCGGCACATGCGGCGCCCATGGCTGGTCGCCATACTTCTTATGCACGCTGGAATCGGCAGTGTCATGGGCATGTATTTGTTCGCATCGGTCATGATCCTGTTGAACCTCGCCGCGTTTGGGCCTGGCATTCTTTGGTCCGAGAGAGGACGGCCCGGACAATTCTCAATCTCCTCAGCCCGTGGTTGACTTGTCTGACAATTAGCTCGACCTGAGTGGTCGACTTTGCGACCATTGATTCTGCGAAAGGAGGGCTCCACAGCCGCGACCAATGTCCGCTGAGTTACCGCCCGATCTACAGCTTGAGATCGCGCACCTTTTGCTAATCGATGTGGTCGGTTATTCGAAGTTGCTCGTCAACGAGCAGATTGAATCGCTTCAGCAACTGAACCGCGCCGTGCGCAGCACCGATTGTTTCCGTGCTGCCGAGGCGCGAGACAAACTCATTCGCCTGCCCACTGGGGATGGGATGGCGCTGCTCTTCTTCGAAAGCCCGGAGCAACCAATGCGCTGTGCGTTGGAGACCGCGGAGGCATTACGAAGCCAACCGAAGATCCAGGTGCGCATGGGAATCCACAGCGGTCCGGTCAACCAGGTCCCGGACGTGAATGACCGGATTAATATTGCTGGGGCCGGTATTAACGTTGCTCAACGGGTGCTCGATTGCGGAGACGCCGGCCACATCCTTTTATCCAAACATGTTGCCGAAGATCTTGGTCAATACCGGCATTGGCAGCCTTATCTGAAGGATCTCGGCGAGTGCGAAGTAAAACACGGCCTAAGATTACACGTCGTCAATCTTTGCAAGAATAGCCTCGGTAATCCGCAGGTACCGGAGAAATTTAAGCGCCGACAACGTTGGAAGGAGCCCAGCCCAATCCGCCCAATTTCTTCGCCGCGCTGGCCGCGCTGGGCGCCCATGGCCGCGCTGCTTCTCTCCGGATGTGCCCTCGCAATCAGTTTCACAATCTTTTTCCGCCATCGCGCGACGAGCGGCGGGCCACAGAAATTTGGCAATCTGGCGGGCGCAATTCCCGAGAAAAGCATTGCCGTCCTTCCGTTTGAAAATCTCAGCGATGACAAACAGAACGCATACTTCGCCGACGGCGTTCAGGACGAGATCCTGACTAATCTTGCGAAAGTGGCCGATTTAAAAGTTATCAGCCGCACATCCATGATGCAGTACAAAAACAACGCCGAGCGTAATCTTCGTGAAATCGGTACGACGCTCGGTGTCGCTCACATTCTCGAAGGCACAGTCCAACGTTCCGGCGGCAGAGTTCGCGTCAGCGCACAGTTGATCGACGCTCGTACCGATGTGCATCTTTGGGCGGAACATTACGACCGCGAAATCGCAGACGTCTTCGCGATCGAGAACGAGCTGGCTGAACAAATCGTCGCCCAACTCAAATCAAAACTTTCTTCGCAGGAAAAGGCAGCCATCGAACACAAACCCACTGCCGATCTGGCCGCATACGATCTTTACACCCGCGCAAAGATTTTGATCGATCGCGCCGTTTTCAACGAACCTCGTGAAGCCAGTCTGCGGGAGGCGGTGCAATTGCTTGAGCAAGCTTCATCGCGAGATCGCTCCTTCGCGCTTGCCTATTATGAACTGGCTCACGCCCACGACCAGCTTTACTGGCAGCAATACGATCACACTCCACGACGCCTCGCCTTGGCCGATGCTGCGATTCAAACCCTGCGTCGCTTGCAGCCCGATTCCGGTGAAGCTCATCTGGCTTTGGCTAAACATCTTTATTGGGGATATCTGGATTACGATCGGGCCCGTCAGGAACTCGCAGCTGCCGAACGCGTCTTGCCTAACGATTCTGAATGCCTGCTGCTGCTTGGCTACATCGATCGCCGGCAGGGTCGATGGGATGAATCGGTGAAAGAAATGGGACATGCGCAAACGCTTGATCCAAGAAACATCATTATCTTGAAACAACTTGCCCTAAGCTATCGACAACTTCGTCGTTACTCGGACGTTGTCGGGGTTCTCGACCGCGCGTTGGAGCTTGATCCAAACGATATGGCGGCCCGTTCCTATCGCGCGCGCGTCGATCTCGAGCAGCGCGCCGACACGAAGCCTTTTCATTTGAATGCGA
>JALYKJ010000053.1 GCA_030774845.1 Verrucomicrobiota bacterium | reverse complement strand
CCGGCGTTACACAAAATGTCCGGGATCACGAAAATTTCGTCCCAACGCTTCTCTAAAATTAAATCGGCTTCCGGCGATGTTGGGCCGTTGGCGCCTTCGGCCAGAATTCGGCATTTCAATTTATCGGCGTTGCTTCCGTTGATCACACGATCGACCGCACAAGGCGCAAGCACATCGCACGGCATCGTCAGAAGTTCTTTTGGATCGACATGATCCGCTTCGTGAAACGCGCGCAAACTTCCTTTTTTCAAAACGTGCTGCTCGGCTGCTTCCACGTCGATTCCTTTTGGATTGTAGACCGCGGCGTAAGCGTCGCTGATGCCGATAACTTTGACGCCGCTTTTGTAAGCAAGCGAAAGAGCGGCGACCGCGCCGACATTTCCAAATCCCTGCACGATGGCAGTGCACTTTTCGGGATCGATCTTCAACATGTTCAGCGCGCGCTCGATCAAATAAACGACGCCACGACCAGTCGCTTCGCGCCGGCCTTCGGTCCCGCCGATGGCGACCGGCTTGCCGGTGACGATTTCGTTCACAGCATAGCCCATGTAGACCGAATAAGTGTCCATGAACCAGGCCATGATTTGCTCGTTCGTCCCCATGTCCGGGCCCATGATGTCGGTGTGCGGTCCAACAAACGAAATCATCTCCTTCATGTAACGGCGCGAAACGGCTTCGAGCTCGGTGCGCGATAACCTGGACGGATCGCAAGCCACGCCGCCCTTCGCACCGCCGTAGGGCAAATTTGCCAGCGCGCATTTCCAACTCATCCACATCGCGAGCGCCGCCGTTTCACCCATCGACAGCGACGGGGCGAATCGTGTCCCGCCTTTCGTTGGCCCGAGCGTGAGGTGATGTTGAACGCGATAACCTTGAAACGTTTTTGTGCTGCCATCATCCATGTGGACGGGAAGCGTGACCGCAATCGCGCGCTTGGGAAACATCAACCGCTCGCGATCGTTCTTGTCGATGCTGAGATAATCGGCAATGACCTGAAATTGATCGCAGGCCATCTTGAAAACTTCGTCGTCGTAAATCGTCATGAATGCGCGCTCCGAATTTAGAGCATCAAACGAGGCAATGCAGGTTGCTATTTCCACTGGCCAAATCGCATCGTCAAATCGAAACGTGATTCCAAATGCGGCTGCGTTCTTGTTTCCTCTCCCCGTTTGGAGGGGAGAGGAGTGAGGGGAGGGGCTGATTCTCTTTTTGAAAACGAAAAGCACAGTTAGATGTCGAGCCAATCCCTCACCTTTATTGTATCTCGGCTGCCTCCCGCAGCGCTCGACCGCTACCCTCGCGGCTTTGCCGGCCATGTCGCGGTTCCCAACCGCTCCATTTTCTCCCTTTGAGAAAGGGAGAGGATTACGTCGCTCGGTCAAAGATCACGATTTCTGCGCCCAGGCCCTGAACTTTTCGTGACACGACGTGTCCTCCAGGCAAGATCGACAATGCCCTCGGAATTCGTAACGTCTCCGCCGACACATGAAAATTGAAACTCTCGCCGTGCATGCCGGCCACCGGATTGACCCCGCCACCGGCGCCGTCTCAGCCCCCATTCATCTTTCCACCACCTTTGAACGCGACGTGGAAGGAACTTACTCGCGTGGATTCATGTACACGCGCAACAACAATCCGAATCGACAGGCGCTGGAGGAAGGAATCAGCGCGCTCGACGGTGGCGTCAGCGCGGCCGCATTCGCTTCCGGGACGGGCGCGACCGGCGCGATTTTTCAAGCGCTCGCACCGGGCGATCACGTCCTCGCGCATTTGGACGCGTATTACGGCACGTCTCGATTGCTGCGCGAAATTTTTCTCCGGTGGGGACTTGAAGCCGATTTTATCGACATGAGCGATTTGGCCGCGGTGAAAAAAGCGCTCTGCCCGAAGACGAAACTTGCCTGGATGGAAACACCATCGAATCCGCTGCTCAAAATTGTCGATTTGGCCGAGGTTTCAAAAGTCGTGCATGATGCTGGCGCACTTTGCGTCTGCGACAATACCTGGGCGCCGATTCTTCAGCGACCGTTCGAACTCGGCGCCGATTTTATTCTTCACTCCACCACCAAATATTTCGGCGGGCATTGCGACGTTCTCGGTGGAATCGTGATCGCGAAAAGCGACAACGATCTCTTTCAGCGGATTCGTAACATTCAATATGAAGGCGGCGCGGTCCCATCGCCATTCGACTGCTGGTTGATTCTGCGCGGAATGCGAACCCTGCCGTGGAGAATGCGCGCGCATTCGGAAAACGCAGCGAAGGTCGCGGAATTTCTCGTCGATCACCGCAACATCGAGCGCGTGCATTATCCCGGCTTGCGTTCACATCCGGGCCACAAGATCGCACAGAAGCAGATGTCGATGTTCGGCGGAATGCTTTCCTTCGAAGTGAAAGGTGGCCGCGAACCGGCGATGAAAACCACGACGAGCACGAAAATTTTTACTCGTGCGACCAGTTTGGGAGGCGTGGAAAGTTTGATCGAACATCGCGCTTCGATCGAAGGTCCGGGCACGACCTCGCCGGAGGGTTTAATCCGATTGTCGATCGGTCTGGAGAACGCCGACGACTTGATCGAGGATCTGGATCAAGCGCTCGGCTGATTCTTTGAGTCAGCCGAGCAACGGCTATGTTTCAATAACACCGGCCTTCAGACCGGTGCTCAGAGCGTGCAGTCAAGAAAGCCGTTTAAACGGCTTTCGCTTCACATCCTTTGCGAGTCACCGGCTTAAAAGCCGGTGTTAAGCGCGACCGAAGCGACGCCGGACAAGATCAACAATGTCGCGCAGTTCGTCGACGCGGAAAAGGAACGCGCTTCCAAAAAACACTGTGGCGGCGACGGCAATTACAAGCAGAACGCCGAAAATTTTCTGCCATTCGGGCAATGCTGCGCCCGGCTGAAATAGAAATTCCAACCCGAGCCAGCAAATTCCGGTGAGAAGCAGCGCTGGAATCACGAGCCTCGCCAGCAACCCCAGAATCGCGCC
>JALYKJ010000052.1 GCA_030774845.1 Verrucomicrobiota bacterium | reverse complement strand
GGGCGCTTTCGGAAACGAAGGCGCCCTTCGCTTTTTAGATCGAAGTCTGTCCGGGCGGCAGCCGCGTCTCCGACATCGCAAGTGGTCCTTGGATTACGCGTCGCGATGAGATCAACGCACGCAACGCCGCGAAAAAAGTCAGAAAATCGATCCCAATCCTGATCCAGTTCGTTAGCGTCCATTGATGAAGTTGCGTTGCCACCGTCGCCGAATCGAGGCCTCCGTGATCGGATTGAACCAGGCGGCTGATGGTCGGAACCATCCAGCCGAACAGCATCATCAGCGACACTAGCGCGCAGACCGCCGAGAAAATGATCCAGCGCCGCGCCGGATGATCTTTCCCTAACATGGCGGTGATGAGAAGGAGGACAAATGTCCAAAGCGGCGAAAAAATGAGAAAAAAATCGGCCAGATTATCGAAGCGCATTTCGCCCCACGCGACCAATGAATCCGGTGGATTGCGACTGAAATGCGGCACAACCATGAGCGCGTTGAGTAGTTGACCGCCAAACCAAACGGCCGACCAAATCGTCGCCAACCAAAGCAGCACGCGCGATAAGAACTTCATCCCCAAGGTCAGTTTATGAACTCCGTTTCGCGTGCGTCAATCACGCCGACAGAACATCGTCGAGACAGTTAATAAGGTCGGAAATGGTCTCTTCGGTTTCGTCGCCCATGTTGGAAAGGCGGAATGTTTTGCCGCGGAGTCTGCCGTAGCCGGGATCGATGATGAGATGATGTTTTTCACGGAGCTTTTTTGCGAACGCGAGAACGTCGATGTTCTTGTTGTTTTTCACGCAGGTGAGCGTTTTTGATCGGAAACCTTCTTCGGCGAAGAAATCAAAGCCGGACCTTTTCACCCAATCGCGAACGAGCCCGTTAGTTCGTGAATGTCGATCAAAGCGCGCTTGCAATCCTTCCTCGAAGATTTCGTTGAGCTTGGATTGAAGCGCGAAGATGTGGCCGATGCTCGGTGTGCTCGGCGTCATCCATTCGGCTTGTTGTTTTTTGAATTCGAGAAAATCAAAGTAATAGCCACGATCTTTTTGCTTCTCGGCGCGGGCGAACGCTTTTTCAGAGACGGAGAAAAGCGAGAAACCCGGTGGAAGCGCGAGCGCCTTCTGCGCGCCGGTGAGCATAACGTCGATCCCGAGCGGGTCCATGTCGATTTTCATCGCTGAAAAGGACGAGACCGTGTCGACGATAAGAAGGACGTCGGGATACTTCGCGAGCGTGCAGCAAATTTCCGGCAGCGGATTCATCACGCCGCTCGAAGTTTCGTTGTGAATCAATGTGACGGTATCGAAATTTCCGGAGGCGAGCGCACGATCGACATCCTTCTGGTCGATGTGTTTTCCCCAATCGACTTGGAGCGGTCCGGCGTTTTTGCCGGAGCGGCGCGCGACATCGAGCCATTTATCCGAGAACGCGCCGCACATGCAGCAAAGCACGCCGCGATCGACCAGGTTGCGGATCGACGCTTCCATTACGCCCCAGGCTGACGAAGTCGAAAGAAACACGGGCTGTTTGCTACCGAAGAGCGTTTGCAGCTTCGGATGAATGTCGCGGTAAAGATTTTTAAAATCTTCGCCGCGATGTCCGATCATCGGTCGCGAGAATGCGGCCAGCGTTTTCGCCGAAACTTCGACTGGTCCCGGAGTGAAAAGCTTGTCGTGCGCAGTCACGCGCAAAGGTTAACCGCTTGCCGCTTATTTTCGAATGAAACTGATATCGCCGCTGCGTTCTACGCGTGCCTTTTTTACCTTGGACAGATCATCGTCGCGCAAACTGAGGCGCATATCCTCTTCGACATCATGAGTGGAGATGTGGTTGCGGCGCATCGTTCTCAAAACGAAGTCGCCATCTTCGATGATTACTTCCGGTAGACCTTTGATCAGGCAACCGAACCGATGCGAGTGAAATGCAATAAATGCGAGCAGGCGATGCAACAGAACGAGCACCAGTCCGCCACCAAGCGTCGCGAAAAATGCCGCGCTGCCGTTGACCGCGCGCGAGAGCACTGATGCCAGGATGATCAGCAAGACGGCGTCGAATGCGGTCTTGCGTGCCAGCGATCGCTTGTGGCCCAACCGAACCATAATCAGCGTGGCTATAAACACGACCACACCGCGCAATGAGATTTGAACAAACGTCAGCTCTTCAGGCCTTGCGCCCAAACCAAGCAATGGTCCGACAAAATTCCATAGTGCATTCATAATTTAGAATTTTATCGCCTGAAAAGGGCTTGGCGAGCGTATGTCGATCCTTGCGCGGAAATCTTTCGCGTGGCATAAGAGCACGCTCGCGCGAGCCCGAGCGACTCGCGCAAGATCGACAATCACCATGCCGACAGTTCCGCCATCTTCCGACGTCGCGGTTGAAGCGCGCGTTTTTTGGTTGCGCTTCCAAAAGGAAATCGCGGCCGCACTGATCATTGCCATTCTGGCGATCGTCGGATTTGCTGGCTACCGATTTTACAC
>JALYKJ010000051.1 GCA_030774845.1 Verrucomicrobiota bacterium | reverse complement strand
CCCCGGAAGTGATCCTTTTTGGCCCGACCAATCCGTTTCACTGGCGTCCGCGCGAAAGTCCGGCGTTAATTTTACAGGGAACATCGACATCGCCCTTAACCGAATTCGTGCCCAAGCAGCCGCGGTTGCCGATGAACCAAATCTCGACGCAGGCGGTGATCGATGCTATGGAGACGCTGTTGTCGGCTCCGGCAACGTCGCCACCGTTATGAGCAAGGCAGAAGGCGCCAAAGTAAAACTCTCGTTTTGGGAAACCATGCGGACAGCATGGAAACCATATCTGCGCCTCTACGGCTACGCCGTGTCTTACAAGTGGCGCCTTGCGCTCGGCATCGCATTCGGCGTCGCCTACGGTTTGGTGAACTCAGTCTTTCCAATCGCGGTTTTTCAAGTCTCCAGCTTCGTTTTCCACGGCGCCGCACCGAATCCTAAAGCGGTGATCGCGCATCGCGAAATGTTAAACGTCGGTCCGAAGGTCGATTCGATTGTTTGGATTTGTCTCGCCATTCCGTTGGTGATGGCGGTCCGGAGTCTCTGCTCCTACGGCAACGCTTATTACATGAACTGGGTAAGCAACAAAGTGGTGAACGATGTTCGCAATCAGCTTTTCGCGAAGGTCATGCACCACTCGATGGATTTCTTTAATCGGATGCAAAGCGGCTATCTCATGTCGCGCATCGCCAATGACACGCGCAACATGCAGCAGGCGCTGGCGAGTGTGAGCAGCGACGTGTTCAAACAACCCATCACTATCGTCGGCGCTGTGGCCGTGCTCCTTCTGATGGATTGGAAGTTTACGTTGGTGAGCCTCGTTCTCTTTCCGATTTGCATCATTCCAATCCGCATCTTCGGTCGACGCGCACGCGCGGCGGTGCAACGCGAGCAAAAGGGCGGCGTATTAATGTCGGTAACAATGCAGGAGAGTTTCGCCGGCATTCGAGTCATCAAATCGTTCGCGCGCGAGGAGCAGCAGGAAAGAATATTCCGCCGCGGGGCGCAACAATCGTTCGCTCATACGATGCGCACGGTGAAAGCCACCGAAGCCGTCGGACCACTTGTCGAAATCATTGCTTCGATCGGTGTCGGGCTCGCGCTTCTCTATGTTTACGCGGCGAACCTCAGCGCCGGCCGCTTCTTCGGACTGATCTCCGGCATCTTCATTATTTATGAGCCGATCAAAACGCTGAGCAAGCTTCACATCGTGATGCAGCGATCGCTCGGTGCGACCACGCAAATCTTCTCGATCCTCGATTCGACGCCGGCGGTGCAAGACGCGCCAAATGCTGTTGAATTGGTTTCTTCCCAAGGGCGGGTCGATTGTGAAAACGTAACCATTCGCTACTCGACCGGGGTCACCGACGCTGTGCGCGACATCAATCTGCACATCGAGCCCGGTAAAACGTATGCGCTCGTCGGCGCGAGCGGCGCGGGTAAGAGCACGATTCTCTCACTGATATTGCGCTTATACGATCCGGTCTCCGGCGCAGTGAAAATTGACGGCCACAATTTGCGCGCGTTGACCCAAAAATCTTTGCGTGCGCAAATTGGCCTCGTCACCCAGGAAACATTTTTATTTCACGACACGATTTTCAGAAACATCCAGTTCGGCCGGCTTGATGCGACTGCGGAAGAAGTTTACGCGGCGGCGCGCACTGCCTTCGCCCACGAATTTATTCTGGCCCAGCCCGACGGCTACGACACCGTCATTGGCGACAAAGGCTGTCTCATCTCCGGCGGCCAGCAACAACGCCTCGCCATCGCGCGCGCACTTCTCAAAAACGCGCCCATTCTGCTTCTCGATGAAGCGACTTCATCGCTCGATACCGAATCGGAGAAACAAATTCAGAAAGCGCTCGAGAAACTCGCCGCCGGCCGGACTGTGATCGCAATCGCGCACCGGCTCTCCACGATTTTATCGGCCGACCAAATCGTCGTGCTCGATAGCGGCAACATCAAAGAAATCGGCACCCATGCGGAGTTGCTCGAAAAATCGGGGTACTATCGTCGCCTTTACGATTTGCAATTCAATCAAGCAACCGCAGTAACTTCAGAAGCCGCATCCGAACCGGACGTGCTCGCCGAAGAACTCGTTTAATTTCCCGCCGGCAAGAACGTAAGATCGACATCCAACCCCGCCAATGCCCTTCAAATTCGATCTTCACACTCATTCGTTTTTTTCCGGTGACGGCGTGTCGAGTCCGGAAGATTTGATTGCCGTCGCGCGCGCGAAAGGTTTGCACGGTATCGCCATGACCGATCACAACACGTGCGATGCGGTGACTTACATGCTCGAAAAAGGTTTAATGCGTCTCGACGGCCAGCCGGTCGACAGCTTTCTCGTTTTGCCGGGCGTCGAAGTCACTACCGCCGATGGTCACCTCCTTTGCATCGGCGCGGAGCTGCCT
>JALYKJ010000050.1 GCA_030774845.1 Verrucomicrobiota bacterium | reverse complement strand
CGCGTAAGCAGGTCCTCGCCGGGACCGACTTCGCCTTTTGGAATTGTCCACGCGCCATCATCTTTGTTTCGAAAGAACGGCCCGCCGGGATGAACGAGTAAAACTTCGAGGATGTAGTTCTCGCCACCGGACGAGTCCGTCCGACTGGCGGCCTTGCGGCGGAACATCAGCAGACCAGCGCTGACACGGCTGCGTTTTTGTTTTTGCGGCGGCGGCGAATCTTGCACGCCACCTTTCAACGGCAGGCCCGTCGTTGTTGCAAGTCAGCTAATGATGCCGAGCGAGCCGAGCGTGGCCGGATCAATGCCGGAAGTGATCGGCAGAAGATGATCGCGTTGATAGCGCGCGATTGCGGCGCGGGTAAGTGGTCCCATTTTGCCGTCGACGGCCCAGGTGTAATAACCTCGCTGTTGGAGCGCGACCTGCACACTGGCAACGATCTGGTCCGGCGACAGACCGTCGTAACCGTAAATCGGTTCGTTGTACTCATAATAAGAGTACGGATCGTAACCCCAGGCTGGATACCACCAGCCATCATACCAGCCCCACCAGCCCCAGTCGAAAAAGATAAAGGCGGCGCAGCGATTTCTCCACCAATTGGAGCCGTGATGATGATGGAATTGATTGATCTGGTTCAATCGCGCTTGCGAAACGCTGCTGACATTGCCGCTCCAATTGCGAAGACGCGAAGACGTTTGGGGATCAAGCGTAGCCTTACCGCCGGTCGTGTTGAGGCCCGAAAGATGCCGTGAATTGCCGGAGCGTTGAAGCGCATAGGCGCCACTGAAGTTGCTCGCGCCCGAATGCATCGGATGACGCAGCGTAGAGACTCCAACCGGCGGGTAATTAAACGTGCGGCTGCCGTTCCGATAACTAATCGCAGGCCGGTATGGCATCCCGCCGGAATAGTGCGGAGCCCCGCTGAAATGCGGCGCTACCGTTGTTGTTGGTGCTGCTGCTGAGCCGCGATGCGGCGCCGGGACACCAGAGTTCGACGATGTGTTTCCGTTGTCTTTGGCCGATAGGTTGCCTGCGCCGAAGCCAAGTGCCGCTACCGCGACGATTGCAAAGGAAGTTTTCATCAACACGACCTCACCAATGAAACCATTCTACCTTGTTTTGGTTGCGCTTTCCTATCCCGATTTTAAACGGGCGGCATAGTCGTGCCGGATCTTGCGAATTATTTCTTTAGTGTGCGGACGTAAGCAACAAGGGCTTTGATCTCATCGTCAGTCAGTCTCCCGCCGAACGCGATCATCTTCGTCATACCGTCTTTGTTCACGCCATCTTTGATTGCCGCCGCCGCTTGGGCGTCGGTGAAAGATGATTGAGTCGCGGCGTCGGTGAGGTCTTTCGCGTTCAGGGCTTTTCCCATGCTCGTCTTTGCGCTCCCATCGGTCCCGTGACATTGGACGCAGCTGTTCATCCAGTTCGTCTTTGGATCTGCGCCTTGCGCGGCAAAGAGCGAGAGCCAACAAAAGCTCAATAGCATTGCGAGAATTATTTTCATCTAAGCAGTTCGATCTAAAACGCGGTCGCGCAGATTGTCGATCTTCAGAAAATGAACATTCCGATGGCCGCTCCAAACATCAACAGCGTCGCCACCGAGACGACGATTACACTCGGAATGGAGCTGGGCTGTTGCTTCATGAGTTTGCGATCGAGCGCGACGAAAATAATGCCGAGAAGAAGAAATGGCGCGAGCAATCCGTTGATCACCGCCGTCCAGTAAAGCGCGCGCACCGGATTGACCTTGAGAAAGTCCATCGCGATGCCGATCAGCGTCGACACAATGATGACGAGATAAAACGGGCGCGCGCCGCGAAAACGTTGATCGAGTCCTTCGCGCCATGCAAAAGTTTCGGCGAGCGCATAAGCGGCCGAGCCGGTGAGCGTCGGGATCGCGAGCAAACCGACGCCCACGATACCGAGGGTGAAAAGGGTGCCGGCGAATTTTCCAGCAAGCGGAGAAAGCGCCTGCGCCGCGTCCTTCGAACTCTCAATGTGCGTGATTCCGTGTTGATGAAGCGTGAGCGCAGTCGTGAGGATGATGAAGAACATGACCAGATTCGAAAAGAAGGTGCCGACGTCGACATCGATCTTGCGCGTGATGATTTCGACCGGTGTAGCGCCGAACCGGCGATACAACATTCGACGCCCTTTTGCTTTGTCTTCTTCGACCTCCTGCGACGCCTGCCAGAAAAACAAATAGGGGCTGATCGTCGTGCCGAGGATCGCGACCAGCATTCCCCATTGGTCGTGACTCTTCGGCCAGGTCGGAATGAAGGCGGCGTGCGCCACCATTCGCCAATCCGGATGAACGATGAACCCGGTGATGACGTAAGCGAACAAAACGAGCGCCAGCCATTTCAGAATGGTCGCGATCTGATGATAGCGAAACCAGATTGTCGCAACGGAAATGCCGACTCCGAAAAAAATGACGAAGATGTGAGAGTTGATGTGCGTGAGCATTTCAGCCGCATCCGACATTCCGGAAAGATCGGCGCCCACATTGATCGAGTTTGCGGCAAAGAGCGCTAATGCCGCGACGAGGATCAGTGGCCGCGGATATTTGTGGTGCATGGCGCCGGCAAGACCACGTCCGCCGACCATGCCGATGCGAGCGCACATCATTTGCACGAAAGCCATCAGCGGCCACGTGATCAGCGCCGTCCATAAAAGCGCGAGGCCGTGTTGCGCCCCAGCGATCGAATAAGTCGCGATGCCTGAGGGGTCATCATCCGCTGCACCCGTAATCACACCGGGACCAAGTGCGGAAAAAAATCGACGAACCAGACTTAGCTTTTTCTCCTTGGCCGGCATGCCATCGCCTCTTTCGACTGCGAACGCGGCTGAGTCCAGCGCTTAACGTGCGATCTTAATCTCGTTTCCAACCCGTGAAATCATGGGTCGCGATCACGATAACATGGGCATCGACTTCTCCGGCCGCCTCCACGCTCCAATTGCGCCTTGAACGAGGGAGTGTCGATCTTAAGGTTGCGGCGTGGAAGAAGCGGAAGTTCCTCTGGAGGATTTGCAGGAGCACGTGCATCGTACCGCTGAGCACAGCGGCGAAACGTGGATTTCGTGGGTGGCGTTGAGCACTGCCATTCTGGCCGTGCTCGCGGCGATCGCCGGACTTCTTTCCGGTAAACACGCCAACGAGGCAATGATGAGCCAGATCGAGGCGTCCGACCAATGGAGTTACTATCAGGCCAAGAGCATCAAGGTCTCGGTGCTCGATGCAAAAATTGCGCTCTCAACCGCGCCTAACGAATCCGATACCGCCAAGCGCGATCGTTACGAAAAGGAGCAGGAAGAAATCAAGGCCGAAGCCGAGCAGAAGCAAGCGGAAGCGAAGTCGAATTTTCATCAACACGAAGTTTTCGCACGCGGTGTGACCATGTTCCAAATCGCAATCGCGATTGCCGCCATTTCCGCGCTGACGAAGAAACGGCGCTTCTGGATCGTGAGTCTCCTCTTCGGCATTGCCGGCTGTGTTTTTCTCGCGCTCGGTTTCGGTCACTGACATGCGCGTGCTTGCCATTGATGCCTCCTTGCGCAACACCGGCGTGGCAGTTGTCGATGCAAACAATGGGAAAACGCGCGCGCTTTACTTCGGCACGATTCACAACGGGCAAAAACTCCGCTCTTCATCTTGTCTCGTCGCGATTCGAGATCGGTTGATTGAATTGATTCGCGAGCACGAGCCGGATTGCTGCGCGCTCGAATCGGTGATTTACGTGCAGAGTTACAAAACGGCGATTTTGCTCGGCGCCGCGCGCGGTGCGGCCATTCTTGCCGCTGCGGAAAACGGCCTTCCCGTTTTCGAATATCCGCCGACACGAATCAAACAAGCGACGGTTGGTCGCGGCGGCGCCGGAAAGAACCAGGTCGCGTTCATGGTGCGCGCGCTTCTTGGTTTAACCGAAACGCCAGATGCGGACGCAGCCGACGCGCTCGCGATTGGCCTGACGCACCTGCGCGCGCAAGAAACCGCGCGGATGGGAATCCCAGGGGCGGCGCAAATATGAACACGGGCGATCTTCGAATCAGCTGGGTCGGCCGCATCAACTTTGCCGATGCGCTCGCGCTTCAGGAGGACATCGTTGCCAGAAAGCGTGAAGATCGCGATGCCGCCGATGAAGTGCTCCTGCTCGAGCACGAACCGGTTTACAC
>JALYKJ010000049.1 GCA_030774845.1 Verrucomicrobiota bacterium | reverse complement strand
AGGCGGAAAAATAAGTCCGCACGAAACGCGCGTGGTCGCCATGAACCGTGCGCATTTGGCCTGGCCACGAATCGGCCAAGACAAGATTGCCCGAGCAGGCGCCTTCGAGGACGGTTCCAGCTGCATCCACCACCTCCGGCCGGATTCCGAAAAACGGCCGCGCCGCCGAGCCGGGCTTCAGCTCCATCGCGCCGGGCAGCGGTGAAATGAGTATGCCGCCGGTCTCGGTTTGCCACCAGGTATCGACGATCGGGCAGCGCGCGTCGCCCACGACATGGTAATACCATTCCCAGGCTTCCGGATTGATCGGCTCGCCGACCGTACCCAGAAGTCGCAATGAGGCGCGGCTCGCTGCCTTGACCGGCGCGTCGCCGGCGCGCATCAGGGCGCGGATCGCGGTCGGCGCGGTATAAAAAATATTGACCCGATGCTTGTCGACAACCTCCCAGAAGCGCGACACGCTGGGGTAGGTTGGAATGCCTTCAAAGATCAGCGTCGTGGCGCCATTGGCGAGGGGACCGTAGACGATATAGCTGTGCCCGGTCACCCAGCCGACATCGGCGGTGCACCAAAAAATATCTTCGTCACGGATGTCGAAGATATATTTCATTGTCGAATAAACCCCGACCAGATAACCCCCGGTCGTGTGCAAGATTCCTTTCGGCTTTCCGGTCGAGCCGCTGGTGTAAAGAATGTAGAGGGGATGTTCGCTGTCGAGCGGCGCCGGCGGACAATTGTCGTCGACGTATTCCAGCTCGCGATGCCACCAAACGTCGCGGCCTTCTTCCATGTGGATTTCATTGTGCGCGCGCTGAAAAACAATCACGCGTCTCACCGAGGTCCCGCCGCGAAGCGCGTCATCCACATTTTTTTTGAGCGGAACAATCCCGCCGCGCCGATAACTGCCGTCCCCCGTGATCAACGCAATCGCGCCGCTATCATGGATCCGGTCGCGAATTGAATCCGCGCTAAATCCTCCGAAAACGACGGAATGGACGGCGCCGATGCGCACACAAGCGAGCATCGCGATCGCAGCTTCGGGAATGGTTGGCAGATAAATGATCACGCGATCGCCCTTGCCGATTTTGTTCCGCTTCAGAACGTTTGCGAAGCGGCAAACATCGCGATGCAATTGTTGATAAGTCAGTGTGCGCTTTTCGCCCGGCTCGCCCTCCCACAAAATTGCCGCTTTGTTGCGGCGATGCGTAGTGAGATGTCGATCCAGGCAGTTCTCGGAAAGATTGAGTTTTCCGCCAACGAACCATTTCGCAAACGGCGCTTTCCATTCCAGGACTTTTCGCCAGCGCTTTTGCCAGGAAAGTTCCTTCGCCTCGCGCGACCAGAATTTGTCTGGCTGCCTGATCGACTCGCGATACATCCGCTGGTACTGGGCGAGGTTCTTGATTCGCGCTTTGGATGCGAATTCCTTCCCCGGCTTAAAGACGCGCTTCTCCTTTAAATGCGATTCGATGTTCCGGTTGTCGATCTTCATTTCAAAGCGAAACGCACGCTAACCATCGATGGTTGCCCGCTCAACCCAAACTTATCACCACCAGGATCACGAAGGAACACGGAGTAAATCAAAGGCACCGCCGTCGCATGCTTCGCGTTCTTCGTGGTGTCATTTCGAGTTGTGTTCGACGCAGCCCGATCGAAGAATGCCCGCATGTCTGATCACATTTACAAAAAGATTGAGCTGGTCGGCTCCTCGCCGAATGGAATTGAAGACGCGATTAAGAACGCACTTGCCCGGGCAAAGAAAACCATCCGCAACATGCGCTGGTTCGAAGTTGCCGAGACGCGCGGTTATCTCGAGGAAGGGAACATCGCGCACTGGCAGGTAACCCTGAAAGTCGGCTTTACCCTGGAAGCCTGAGGGATTTACCTCATTCTTCTTCCTGCGCCGCTTCGTACAATTTCGCCGCGCCGTAAATCAGGATCGCTGGTTTAAGCGCGAACAGCGCCAGTCGCACGATGCCTCTCAAAATTCGCCCGATGCCCAATCGGTTTAAAACGAATCCCGCCAGCACGGCGTAAGCAAGCGACTGCGCCGGGTTTTCGCGGACATACGTTTTCGTCTGACTCAAAATCTCGTCGAAGTGCTCCCGCGTGTAGCGGAAGCTGCGTTCGGCCACATCATCATGTCTTCGTTCTTCCATTTTGATTAACGATTGTCCGCGCCGGCGATTTGGTCAACGCAAAGTCAGCCAAATCGTGCTCGCTCCTCCGGTGCCGGGCGGAAAATCTACCGGCGGTGGCTGTCGATGTAAGCTCCCCGCCCGGCGCGATAGCTTCAGGCAATAACGTGCCATTCGTTCAAGCGCCTCCTCATTCAGCGTTTCGCAATTGGTCGACAGCAAAAGGCGAGCGTTGCCGTCGATTAGCTCCAACGCCGAAACAATTAGCTCCTCAAAATCCTTTTCCACATGAAATGCCTCGCCGCGTTTCGTCCGCGAAAATGTCGGTGGATCCAGAATAATCATGTCGAACTTTTCGCCGCGCCGCGCCATGCGCTGCAAAACAAGACGCACATCGTCGGCAACGAATCCATGCCCGTTGGTCGAAAGCGCATTGAGCTCAAAGTTCCGCCGGCCCCGGTCCAGCGATTTCTTGGAAAGATCGACATTCACCGTCTGCGCGCCCCCCGACGCCGCTGCCACCGAGAACGAACACGTGTAAGCGAAGCAATTCAAAACGCGTTTCGGTTTTGTTTGCCGGACGAATCGACGATTCTCGCGTTGATCGACAAACAACCCAACCGAATATCCGGCGCCGAAATCGATTCCGAATTTGAGATGATGTTCGGTCGCGATCGTCTCTAGATTTCCGCCTTCATTGCCAATAATGAGCTTTGGCGTCTCGCGCTCTTCATTTTTCTTCGGCAAAAACCGGGCGAAAACTCGATCGATCGGAAAATCGACCGACCTCTCCCATTCCTTCAGCTCGCGAATCAGACGATCGCGCGCCGCAGTTGTTCTGAATGAAATCAGAATGTCGCGGCCGAAGCGTTCCGCCCAGCCATTGTCGATCGTGCAAAGCCTGTGCGCATCGGTTCCTTCCGCTTCGAAGCTGCGGAGCAACGCGCTATCAATCCATTCCGCTTTTTTCATTTCTTTGTCATGCCGAGTGCACTCGGAATAGTATTAGTCAGCGCCACATTATGGAAAGCGTCACCATCCGCATTCCTGCTAGCACTTCCAATCTTGGCCCAGGCTTCGATTGCCTCGGCGTCGCGCTTCGCATTTACAATTTTGTGACGGTATCGCGCGCTACAAAACGTGACGTGCTAGCACCGGTTGCGGCCAAGGCGGCAGATTTGTTTTTTAAGCAGACAGAACAACGACGTTTCACGTTTTCCTGTTCGGCGATAGAGAGAAATCCGCGCTCGCGCGGTTTGGGCAGCAGCGCCACCATTCGCCTCGGCATCTTACATGGTTTGAACGAGCTCACGCGGCGGCCGCTGGATCGATTGTCGATCTTTCGCTTGTGCGCGGAATTGGAAGGACATCCGGACAATGCCGCGCCGTCGTCGTTTGGCGGTTTTACTGTCGCGCGTGGTGAAAATGTTCAGCGCTTTGAAGTTTTACCTCGGTTAAGATTTGTTCTCTTGATTCCCGATTTCGAAATCCAAACCGCGGCGGCGAGAAAAATCCTACCGGCAAAAATCTCGCGTATTGGCGCTGTCGCGAGCGCCGGCAACGCCTGCGCGATCACCGCCGCATTCGCCTCACGCGATTACGAGAACTTGCGCGACGCTTTTACCGACCAACTTCATCAACCGTTTCGCACAAAACTGATCCCATTTTTGCCGCGCGTCATTACCGGCGCCGAAAAAGCCGGCGCGCTTGGCGCATTCTTAAGTGGGTCTGGATCGACAATCTGCGCGCTCACTTTGCAAAACGCGCGAGAAGTTGCCGCTGCCATGCAGCGCGCCGCAAAAACGACAGCTGCGCGCACAATCATCACGACGGCCGACAATCACGGCGTTCAAATCAGAAGTCAGCAATCAGCAATCAGCAATTGAGATGGGTCGCACGCTTGAAAATCTAGAACAGTTCGGCATCGACGTTGTCCTTGGTCGTCGCCGCGGATTTCGCGCCGCGATTTTGCGCGGAATTCTTTACGGGCTCTCGTTTATCTACGAACGGATCGTCCAGCTCCGGCTTTATTTGTATCGGAAACGAATTTTCCGCGAGCGCACACTCGGTTGCCTCGTTATCAGCATTGGCAATCTCACCGTCGGCGGAACAGGCAAAACTCCGGTCGTAGAAAAATTCGCGCGCGCGCTGCAAATCGGCGGTCGCCGCGTCGCCATTCTGAGCCGCGGATACAAAAGCGTGCCGAAACCGTCAAAGCGAAGCTGGTTCGACCGATTGCTAACCAAAGATGTCGATCCTCCCCGCATTGTTTCCGATGGAAAATTCCTGATGCTCGATTCTATGACCGCTGGCGACGAGCCCTACATGCTCGCGCACAATTTGAAGGACGTGATCGTGCTGGTGGACAAAGACCGCGTCAAAAGCGGGAAATTTGCGATCGACAAATGGAAAGTCGACACGCTGCTGCTCGATGATGGTTTGCAATATCTCCATCTCAAACATCGGCTCGACATCGTGCTGGTGGATCGACAAGCGCCGTTCGGTAACGAATTCCTGTTGCCGCGTGGCACGTTGCGCGAGGCTCCGCGAAACTTGCGCCGCGCGAGCTACATTTTCATCACGAAAAACACCGGGGAATCGAACGAGAAGCTGATCGCGCGCATCCGCCGCTACAATCGCACCGCCGAGATCATCGAGTGCGCGCACCGGCCGCTTTATCTGCAAAATATTTATACCGGCGAGCGATTAATGCTCAACACGTTGCACGGCGCGTTCATTGGTTCGATTTGCGCGATCGCTGCTCCGGAAAGTTTCGAGGGCGCTCTCAAAAATCTCGGCGCCCATGTCGATCTTGCGCTGCGCTACATCGACCATCACTACTACACCGAATCTGAATTGCGCAGTTTCATTAATCGCTGCATCCGGCGGGATCTCGCGATGATTATTACGACCGAGAAAGATGCGGTGCGCATGCCGCGCTTGCCGGAAGCGGAAGTGAAGGTGGCGATTTATTTCATGCGCGTTGAAATTGAAATCATTAGCGGCCACGAAAGCTGGGAGCATTGCGTCGCCCGCATCTGCAAACCGCAGCCCATGCTCTCACCCGAAAGATTCTTTGCCTGATTGTCATCC
>JALYKJ010000048.1 GCA_030774845.1 Verrucomicrobiota bacterium | reverse complement strand
CTTTTAAGGCGTTGGTTCCGGGTTCGAGTCCCGGCCGACCCATTTTTTGTTTGATTTGATGGACATCTCGACTCTCGCCAATCTGATCAACGCCATCGCGGTTACGGCCGGCGTCATTTTTGCAGCGACGCAGATCCGCGATTATCGCCGGCAACGAAAACGCGATTCGATGCTGGCGCTGGTTCGTTCATTTCAAAGCCCTACGTTTGCGAGGGGACTACGAAGACTGATTGAGCTGCCGGACAACGCGAGCGCGGACCAAATTCGCGAGATTCTCGGACCGGAGGGTGAAGATCTGATTGTTCATGTAACGGCAACGTGGGAAACGATCGGGGTCCTGCTTTTTCACGGTGAGCTGACTATCGACATCATCGATGATTTCTTTAGCGGACCGATTTTGATTTCGTGGCGAAAACTTCTCCCCTACACCACACAGCTGCGGCAGCAGTATCGGCGCGAAACATGGTCGGAGTGGTTTCAATGGCTGGCCGAGCGGATGATGGAGCGGGAAGAGAAATCGCCGCCCGTGCCGGCGTACATCGCGAACGCGCCGGGTACAAAATCTTACGCGCGCTGGTTGCGCAGCCGATAGCTCAGCTTGCCATCCACAATTGTCGCCGCGGAAGTGAAAGGATGCTGCTCGTTCTTTTCTGCATCGAGAATGTGAACGACTTCAACCCCGCGCGACTTGAGATAATCGGAAATTAGCGAGCGATGGCACCGCCACCAGACCGCTTCCGCGCACATGATCGCGCTCGGTCCGGATTCACCCGCAAGATCGACAAGTCGCGCGACTCCTTTTCGAAAATCTTCCGTTTCCATGTAATCGGCGTAGCCGCGGAAAGATTCGTTGCGCCACGCGGTGTTGTGCGAATCTGGCTTTACTTTGCGCCGTCCTCCGAGCTCCGGAAAATGTTCGTAGCGAATGCCGTGTTCGCCTAACGACTGCGCCAGCGCTTCACGCCCGAATTGCGGATAACGCTTCGATCCGGGAAACATCCGCACATCGGCGACGAGTTGGATCCCATTCCCTTCCAACAGCGCAACGAAGGTGTCGATCTTGCGCGTCGAATGCCCGATGGTCCAGATGCGCGAGATCATTTTGGTTCTTTTGATTTCATGAAGTTCCCAGTTACGTTTCAGTCCCAATTAAGAAACGAACATGAAAAAATCACTGCTGTCAGCAATCGTCGGCGTTGTTACATTAAGTCTCGTGCACGGCGCAGACACCCAAACTCAACCCGCGGCCGGAACCGCCGCGCCGGATTTTAGCCTGAGCACGAGCGACGGCTCGCAAGTGAGTCTGAAAGACTACAAGGGAAAATGGGTCGTGCTTTATTTTTATCCGAAGGATTTCACCAGCGGATGCACGATGGAGGCGAAAAATTTCCAGCGCGATCTGGAAAAGTACACCCAAACCGGCGCGGTCATTCTGGGCGTAAGCGTGGATAGCGCGCAATCCCACAAGGATTTTTGCGCGAAGGAAGGATTGAATTTCAAATTGCTGGCCGATCCGGACGGAAAAGTTTCGTCGCAATATGGATCGACCATGCAATATCAGGGCGCGACGATGGCAGCACGGAACACTTTCCTGATCAATCCGGAAGGAAACATTGCCAAAGTTTACACCGGCGTGAAACCAGCCGAGCACAGCGGTCAGGTTTTGAAGGATTTGGCGGAGCTGAAGAAAAGCTAAGGAGATTGTTATGGCGCAACGTAAATCAATCGATTGCCGGGATTATCCGAGCGAAAAGGGCTGCACTTTGAAACTTTCGGGCACCGAACAAGAAGTGCTCGACGCCGCAGTCCAGCACGCCGTCTCGGCGCACGGTCATAAAGATCCAAGCGAGTTGCGCGAACAGCTCAAATCGATGCTCAAAGACTCGAACGACTAGCATTTGGTCGCAGCCGAGAGTCCGAGCCGGACGGGCATTGCTGCCGCCGCAGTTCAACCGATCTTTTTGCGGAAGAGGAGCGCGCAAAAAGCGAAGAGCAAGATCGACATCACGATCAGGATGAGAAGCTGCGGCCAGTATTCGAACAGGTGCGCGCCGCGGAGAATGATGGCACGGGCCAGTGAGATGAAATAGGTCGCAGGCAAAAGCGAGCCGAGCGCCTGGAAAATCCACGGCATCGTTTCGCGCGGAAAGACAAATCCGGAGAAGAAAACGCTCGGTAACATAAACACCATCGATATTTGCAACGCTTGCATCTGATTTTCCGCCTTCGTCGCCACGAGCAATCCGAGACTTAGCAGTGCGAACACGTAAACGAGCGTCGCGAACATCATGGCAAGGACGTTTCCGGCGATCGGGACGCCAAACAGGAAACGCATGATCAAGAAAAGAATCGTTGCCATCGTCATGCCGATGCAGAGATAAGGCACGAGTTTACCCAACATCAGTCCCCATCGGCTCAACGGACTAACGAGCAACGTCTCCAATGTTCCCTTCTCCCGTTCGCGCACCACCGCCATGGCGGTCGCGAATGTCGTTCCAATTTGCAGCACGATCCCGATCACGCCCGGGATGTAGAAGTTCGGACTCTTCATCGCCGGGTTGTAAAGCATTTGCGGGCGAATATCGATCGGCACGTTGTGACGTCCGGTTTCGCGCAAGAGCGATTGGATTGATTGGGTAAGCGCAACGGAGAGGGCGGTGTTGAGCGCCTGCAATGCGGTCGTCGAGTTCGAACCATCGACCAGCAATTGCGCCTGTGCCGAATAACCGGCGCGAATGTTCTGGGTAAACTTCGGCGGAATTTGCAAACCCGCGTAGGCGCGACCTCTGCGAATCTGGCTCGACATCTCCTCAATGCTTTGCACTTCGCCAACAACGCGAAATGTCTCCGTGTTGACGAATCGATCGACGAATTGCCGACTCTCGACCGTGCGATCTTCGTTGAGAATGACTAACGCCATGTGCTTCACGTCGGTGTCGAGCGCGTAACCGAACGCAATCATTTCCACAAGCGGCGGGAAAAACATGAAGAACAACGTCATCGGATCGCGCCACACCACGATGAATTCCTTGAACAAAATTGCGCCGAGCCCACGGAAAGGTTTGCGTTTCATCACGCCGCTTTCTCTTTCTGCTCCTCGGCCGCGTACTTCGCGCTCAGGGTGACAAAAACATCTTCGAGCGACGGACCGATCTCGTGGATTTCGGCGTGACTAATGCCGACGCTGTGTAATTTTTCGTCGATCTCGGCGCGTCGCACATTTTCATCGACCAGCAGGTGCATCGATTGTCCGAACACGGTTGCGCTGCGCACGCCGTGCATTTGCCGCATCGCTTGGAGCGCGGTTGTGACATGATCGCAAGTGACATCGAGTCGCCGCGTCCCGGGCGGATTGACTTCAGACATCTTCTTCAACTCATCCGGCTCACCGCAGACGATCAACTTCGACATATAAATGTAGCCGACGTGATCGCAGCGTTCCGCTTCATCCATGTAGTGAGTCGTAACGAAAAGAGTCATGCCGCCGGCAGTGAATTCGAAAAGCAAATCCCAAAGTTCACGCCGGGCGACGGGGTCGATGCCAGCGGTCGGCTCGTCCAGAAACAACACGGTCGGCTTGTGCATAAGCGAGCACGCCATTGCGAGTCGTTGTCGCCAACCACCGGAGAGCAGCGCTGCGCGTCTGTTCACGTACGGCTGCAAATGCGTTATCGCGATCATTTCGTCACGCCGTTGATCCAGCCCGCGTCCGCTCAACCCGTAAAGTTTTCCGGCGAAGATGAGATTTTCGTTCACCGTCAGCTCGTCGTAGAGCGAAAATTTTTGCGACATGTAACCGATGATGTCTTTGATCGATTCGGTATCGCGCGCGACGTCGTGACCATCGATGCGCGCCGTGCCGTCGCTTGGCTCCAAAATTCCGCAGAGCATTCGAATCACGGTCGATTTCCCGGAACCGTTCGGGCCGAGAAATCCAAAGATTGATCCTTTGCCGACGTTGAAAGAAACATGATCGACTGCCGTGAATGGACCGAAGCGTTTGGTTAAACCTTCGCATTCAATCATCGCTTCCATGTCGCTTCCGGGTTACTTCACATTTGGGAAATAAACATCCGCGGCCATGCCGGCGCGTAAACGATCGTCATTGTTCGGCAAACGGATTTTCACGCCGAACACCTGTCGAATCCGATCTTCCACGGTCTGCACATTACGCGGCGTGAATTCAGCCTGGCGATTAACCTGCTCGACCACGCCCGGAAAATCTTTCCCTGGAAACGAATCGACCCGCACGCGGACTTGATCTCCGATTTTAATCAATCCGAGCCACGGTTCAGGGACATAAACGCGGACCCACAGATGTTGCGGAAGCAACAACGTCGCGACTTCGCCGTTTCCGGGCAATACATCGCCCACTTTGACGTTGAGCACCTCGAGAATGGATTCGGCCGGCGCAAGAACCTGCATCTCCTTCCATTGCGCGTCGATATCGGCCAGTTGAGCGCGGGCCTGAATGATTTTCATATGCGCCGCCTCCAGACTTTTTTCCTGCGTTTTGGCGGCGCTGTCCGAGCGCTCGGCGTCGTTCGGCGAGACGACTTTGCGTTTCAACAAATCCTGCTGCCGTTTTGCGTCTGAGCGAAGGAATTCCAATTGCGCTTCCTGCGCATCGGCGTCGTGAATGGCGGTGTCGATTTGCGCGGCGGCCAAATCTCGACGCGCCCGCAGCTCAGACGCTTCGAGCTGGGCGATCATTTGCCCTTCGTGAAGACGATCGCCCTCTTGCGCGAAAATTTTCTCGACCCGCCCGGCCATGCGCGGCCCAACGTGCGCCTCATCCACCTCAATCGTGCCGGAAACCGCGTTCTTTCGATTTCCGCACGCCGACAGAGACATCGACAATGCAAGCGCGACCAGCACGTAACGGATTCTGACGATCTGATTTCGCACGAACAATTTCCTCGCTAGTCGCATTGCTCCAACCATCTTGCAAACGGCCGAGCGGTCGGTAAAGCACTGACAATGGCTGGCTACTCAGGAACTCCGTTGCCGCAGAAACTCGGAATCAAACCGGGAACGACCATCGTGGTGATAAATGAGCCGCCGAAGTACCGCAAACTGCTCGGCAAACTTGATCAGGTAACATTTTCCAACCGAATCAGAGCCAATTCAGATTTCGTCCATCTCTTCACTACGCGTAGAAGTGAATTGGAAAGCGAATTGTCGATCTTGCGCGGGAAAATCCCCGACAACGGAACGATCTGGGTCTCGTGGCCGAAAAAATCCGCCAATGTTCCGACCGACATAACCGAAGACGTCATTCGCGAAGTCGCATTGCCGCTCGGATTGGTAGACATAAAAGTCTGCGCGGTCGACGAAACATGGTCGGGATTGAAGTTGATGATTTGCCGCCAGAACCGAAAATCGAACAAATGAGAGCGCGCATTTTGGATCACATTGATTTGCGGGTGAAAGACCTTCAGCGAGCAATGAAGTTTTATGGAAAGCTGCTGCCCGCACTTGGTTTCACCCGCGATCGCTCCGACGAGACCTGGGGAACATTCTACAGTGTTGGCCCGGACAAACCTTCAGAGTTCTTTGGTTTCACTGAAGATCGACATCATCAACCGAACGGAACGCGAATTTCATTTTGGGCCGACACGCGTGACGGAGTAGACCGAATTGCAAAATTGGTTCGTGAGATCGGCGGGAAAAATCTGGAAGGCCCGGAAGTCTGCGCCGATTACAGCCCGGGATACTATGGATTCTTTTTTGAAGATCCCGACGACAACAAACTCGAAATCTGCTGCCGCGAAAATCCCGTCATTGCGGAGTGAAAGAGTTCGGCGAAGAGTTGGCGGATGAATGATCCGGCGCATGTCCCTGCAATTTTGCAGGAGCCTCGTCGCGTTCGTTATCTCAAAATCATCGCTCTCTTCAAGATCTTCAAAGGCGTGCTCCTATTTCTGCTCGGTTTTTCGCTTCTGTTTCTAAACGGCCGGCCGGTTTGGCTCGATCAGATTTCGGACTGGGCGGACGATCAGCTTTTGCTTCACCACAGCAAATACGTCATTTTTCTGCTCAACAAATTGCAGGACATTCTGGCGGGTGGCGCGTTGCGGGCGACCGGGATCCTGGCGCTCTTTTAC
>JALYKJ010000047.1 GCA_030774845.1 Verrucomicrobiota bacterium | reverse complement strand
AGTTCACCGAGCGCGGAGAGGTCGTTGTGAAGGTAATCAACCAAGCAGCGCTCAACGGTGAGAGTCACCTCCATTTTTCCATCGCGGACACCGGCATCGGCATTCCGCCCGAGAAACAGCGTGCGATTTTCGAAGCGTTCGCGCAAGCGGATGGTTCTACGACACGAACCTATGGCGGCACTGGCCTCGGGCTTTCCATCGCCTCTCACCTCATTGACAAGATGCACGGCAAAATCTGGACTGAGAGCAAAGTGGACGAAGGAACCACCTTCCATTTCACTGCCCGCCTCGGCGTGCGTGACACGCCCGCGCCCACCGTGAAGCACGCAGACCCGCGCGACCTGACGGGCCTGCGCACATTGGTCGTGGACGACAATGCAGTGAATCGCCGCATCCTGCGCGAGATGCTGGTGAACTGGCGGATGAAGCCGACTCTCGTCGAATCGGGTCAGGCAGGCCTGGACGAGATGCTGCGGGCGGCGAAGTCCGATTCAGCTTACCAGCTCGTCCTGCTCGACGCGATGATGCCGGAAATGGACGGCTTCGCCTTGGCGGAAAAAATTAAAAAGCAACCGGAACTCGCAGACGCAACCGTGATGATGTTGTCTTCAGTGATGCCAGCCGGAAGTGCCGCGCGTTGCGGCGAATTGGGGATCACGGGTTGGTTGACGAAGCCGGTCACACAATCCGAACTGCTCGACGCGATTCTGATCGCGGTCGGCAGCGATGAAGGCGGAACATCTCGCGACGCCGATGCCTGCTCTGCCGGAAATGAACCCCGCGGCTCGCATCTGCGCATCCTGGTTGCCGAAGACAATCCCGTCAATCGGGCGGTCGCCACCGGCATTTTGGAAAAGGAGGGACATGTGCTCGTGCACGCCGCCACCGGCCGCGAGGCAGTGGAAGCCTTCAGTGACGGATTCTTCGATCTGATTTTGATGGATGTGCAGATGCCGGAAATGGACGGCTTCGAAGCGACACGGTGCATTCGCGAATTGGAAGAAGCGACCGGACGCCACACGACGATCGTGGCGATGACCGCGCATGCAATGGCTGGTGACCGGGAGCGTTGCCTGGCAGAGGGTATGGACGATTATCTTAGCAAGCCAGTCTCGCGGAGCGAACTCAAAGCAGCACTGGAGCGACATAGTGAAATCCAGAGGAACGGCGTGGCCGATTCTTCCGCGAAACCCAAACGCGCTCGTCCCGAAACGGACTTTGCCCGGTCTGAGACGTCTTCGTCCGAGGAACCCCTGGTGGATATCGACCATTTGCGCGATGTCACGGACAATGAGCCGGCCAGGATGCGACGGCTGATCGACATTTATTTGACTCAAGCCGCGCCCATGCTGAACGAACTGGACGCAGCCATCCAAGCGAAAGCAGGTGGCGACGTCGTCCGCCTCGCCCACAAGTTGGTTGGATCCAGCATCTCCTGCGGCGTGCAGGCGTTCACGCAACCTCTCCGCAAGTTGGAACGACTCGGTAACAAAGGCGATCTTTCTGGAGCCGACGCGTTGTTCGACGATGTCCGCGACAAACTTCCGCGCGTGCAGAGTGCCTTCGACGAATTTCTCCAAACCGTCCCAAACTCCAATTCATAAAAAATGAAGAGAACTTACACTCCCGCAAAACAGAAAAAGATTCTCATCGTGGACGACGACGAGATTGTCGCGAGCACCTACCGAAACAAACTTCAAAGCGAACGATTCAAGGTCGAGGTTGCCAGCAGCGGCGAAAGGGCTTTGCAGAGCCTTGCGAAAGAACCGGTTGACTTGGTAATTGTCGATTTCTTGCTCCCGGGAATGAATGGAGCGGAAATTCTCAAAACGATTCGTTCTCAGTTCGACGCCAACGCATTACCGATCATCGTTTTCACGAACTTTTATTTGCCCGGTGTGGTGCAGGATGCCTCGGAAGCAGGCGCGACCAGATGTGTTAGAAAGAGTGATTGCACGCCGCGTGCGATGGTGGAGATCGTGCGGGAAGCGTTGGCAATGCCGCAGACTATCACCGGCAGTGCGAGACCCAGCGGGATCCTATCCGGCTTTGAAACAAGGGCGGATTCTTTCGAGATGGAGTATCAAGAAAAACTGGTTTCGGCTTTTCTCGCCAGCGCGCCCCAAAGACTAGGGAGAGTACGTACTGGTCATC
>JALYKJ010000046.1 GCA_030774845.1 Verrucomicrobiota bacterium | reverse complement strand
ACCCGCGCACTGATTTGCGCGGAATGATCTGGCGCGTGCAAGTCACCTGCCTATCGTCCCGAAAATTCGAATGAACGCTCTCATTCTCGCCGCTGGATATGCGACGCGACTTTATCCGCTGACATTGAACAAGGCGAAGCCGCTATTAGAAGTCGGAGGAAAACCGATCATCGAGTGGGTTTTGGACAACCTCGCTTCTGTTCCCGGTCTTGGCACGACTTACATCGTGACGAACGACAAGTTCGCCAATGATTTTCAAAACTGGGCCAACGCCTACCAGGATCGACCCGCCTTCGCAGACCGCCAGTCCGGCTCGGACCTACGGCGCCGCAGGAATCGTGGGATGCAGATCAAAATTATCAATGACGGATCGAAAAGTGATGATGATAAGTTAGGCGCAATCGGCGACATCAATCTGGTTTTGACGCGCGAGAATTTGACCAACGACGATTTGCTCGTCATCGCCGGCGACAATTTGTTCCAACAACCGCTGACTGAATTCGTGAACGCGGCCAAACGTACGCAAGCCACAGTTGCTGTTCACGATGTCGGCAATCTCGAGGCGATGAAAAAATACGGGACTGTTACCGTGGATACGAATGGCGTGATCACAAACTTCGAAGAGAAGCCCGCCAAACCGAAAAGCACGCTGGCCGCAGTCGCGCTTTATTATTACTCGCGCGAAGTGCTATCGCTGTTCACGACTTATCTCGCCGCCGGCAATAATCCGGACCAGCCGGGCCTTTTCTTGCAATGGCTCTACACCCGCAAACCGGTCAACACTTTTGAGATAAAAGGCCGTTGGCTCGATATCGGGAGCAAAGAAACGCTCGAGAATGCCAATAAAATTTTCGCATAGGTCACAACGTGATTGTCGATCTTGTATTGGAGATCTAATGCCCAATGACGAATGTCGAAGGAATGACAAAATCTAAATGACGAAAAGAATTCCCTGATTGGCCCGCTCGTCATTCATTCATTCGAGCTTCCTTCAGCATTCGTCATTCGCGCTTCGTCATTTAAATCGGCCTTCGTCAAACTCGATCAGCTCGAAGTAAGTGCGGATATCTTTGCGCCCCGCTCCGCCCGATTGTTTTAGAAAATGACTGAAGCGGGCTTTTTTGGCGGCAGTATCGGGGTGCCGTGAAATCATCGCTTGATTCCAGTGCTCGATCTCGTCGCTCGAATGTTTTACGCAGGTCTTTTCAACCCAACTCAAAATTGCGTCATCGTTCTCCAAACGGTGCACCGCCTCTTCGAAAGCATCGCCATCGAGCTTGAGAAAGCTGAGTAGATGTTTGTCGAACCCGACCGTTTTGTAGTTGTAACCATCAAGCAATCCCTTGCGATGCAGCTTGGCCTTGTCGATCAAACGCGGGAGATGAACGTAGCCGCCGAGTTTTTCGTACGGACTGCGCGGATGCAGTCTTCGCATGGAGGAAAAGCTTACGTTGCGTGCAAGGGCTCAGCTGCGCCCAGCGGCCCCTCTGACCCGGCCTTCTTTTCGCCCGCTTTCGTTTCCGGCAATAGTTCGCATTGAGTGAGATTGGCCTGACCGATGACAAGTTGCCCGGAAAACATTCCGCCCTTCTCAATCGCGATTGATTTCGCGGTCACGTTCCCCTCAAGCGTGCCGCCTTTGTGAATAGTCACGGCGCCACTGGCCAGGATTTCGCCGGACATGCGCCCTTTGATGTCGATGTTCGTCACCCTCGCGCGCCGAAAGCATTGGATGTCGGATTTCCGCTCAACAACCAAGTGCTGAGCGCTGATGCGGCCGGGAATTTTTCCGACCAGGTTGATCGTCATCGAATCCTCGCACTCAAGATTGCCGCGGAGTTTTCCTTCAACGATCGCCGAATTACAAATAACGCTGGTGCTGCTGAGATCGCCCTTGGTGGTCAGATGGACGTCGCCACGAGTGCGAATCGTTCGACTGAAGCTGGTGGTGATTTTATAATCGCGGAGATCGATGTGCGCGCTACAGCCGGGGCAGTTGGTCGATGACGCGTGCTCGCTGACTTCGTGCTTGCGTTGGCATTCGAAACAAGAGACCACGCGATTGCGTTGCCGGCTCCAAATGTTTTCCAGTTTTCGATGAAGCGGCAGTTCTTCAGGCGCAGCCGAGTCGTCCTTGAGTTTAAGCCCGGGCTTGGGCGCGGACGGTGAAAAGGAGCGACCGCACTGCCGGCAGATGGTCGTCTTCGCCGCCACATATTCCATCTGCTTAAAGCCACAGTGCGGGCACTCCACACTGGCCTTAGCAGGCGGCGATTTTGTCACTAGTTCAGAAGGCGAAGGTCAAATCTTTAACCGCGAGCCGCGAAGGCAGGCTTGGCCGAATCTTCGTGGCGAACAACTTCTGGCCGGCCGCTGGATGCCGCTTTGACGCTCATCCCGCTGGAAACTTCCGATTTTCCGATAAAGGTGGCGCCTTCTTCAATGATGAGGCGCGCGGCCTTTAAATCTCCCTGGAGCGTGCATTTCGATTTCAATTCGCAACGCTCGCTCACGGTAATGTTTCCCTGCACCTTGCCGTAAATCGTAATGGACTTCGTTTTTACTTCCGCGCGGATGTCTGCATTCTCGCCGACCGTCAACGCCCCATCGGAATTAATTTCGCCTTCGACTTTACCATCGATCAAAAGCTCCTTCTGGAACTTGATCGTGCCTTTGATTTCGACGTCGCTGGAAAGGACGTCTTTGCCGGAATGTTCAGCCATAAACTTTTTGTAATCGTTTGTTGATGTTTTCGGTTGGTCGCCGTAGGCGGGTCGGTTGGAATCTTCACCCCCCGAACTCAGCGACCCTTCTCCGATCGGCGAGACCGTCTTCTGCGGGATGAATTTCTTCAACACGCGCTATTATTGTAATGGTTATTCACATTGTCAACGGGTTCGAGAGAGAAAAACCAAGTTTTTTACAATTGATCCGCAAAACGGAACAATTTTGCGGTTTGATTCTGGCCGGAAAAGACCAAATACGGCGGGGCCTGTCCCGGCGTCCGGTCAAGGATGCGACCAATCGCGTGGTCCGGGACGGTCGCGCCGAGCAGATCGCCAGAACTTTGGGCAACCCGCTCCCAATCGTAGGCTAAAACCCATTCCACCCGCCGATTACGCAGGATTTCACGTGCGCTGAGGAAGTCTGTCGCCAGAAAAAAGCGCGCACTTTCGGCTATGCCATCCAAAGTTTCGTGCGAACTGCCAGCGACCCCAGGTTGGCGCGACCAATAGGAAATCGACGGGGATAACCACCACGGCGCGAGAAACGCGCGCGGTTGCTCCGAACGAATCGCGGTCGCTAGTGCGCGCAACTGTTTGGATTCGTTTCGTCGCTCGATTTGCGCCGCCAATGCCGCCTCGTTAGGCCAAAGCCGCGCGTCCCAGAACTCAAGGACCGGTAACATCGACAACACAAACGCCGTCCACACCGCCACGCGCGATTTGATTGGCTCCAGCAAGTTCGGCAGCACGATAACGAAGACCGCCATGAAAAAGTAACTCCAGCGCGCCTGCCAAATCGTTAGCAGAAATGTCGCGACAAATAAGACCAGAATAAAACCTGGCGGCGCGGTTCGCCGGCGAATCGAATACCAAATCAAAATCGGCGCGACGGCAAAAAGGTAACCAGCCCAAGCAAACCAGATTCGATTCAGCGGTGAGACATGTGCGAGTTCGCCAATCGTACGCGCCCAATTTGCGAATAGCGAACTCGACTGAGAGATCGCGAACGTCGGAAGGCGCCGTTCAACGA
>JALYKJ010000045.1 GCA_030774845.1 Verrucomicrobiota bacterium | reverse complement strand
GTGCCACCGCGAGCCCGCCTTCGCTGCAATCGTGCGCGCTTTGTACCACACCGGCGCGAATTAAGTCGCGGACCGCGTTTTGAACGTCGATTTCGTGGGCAAGATCGACATGTGGCGGTGGGCCTATTTTTTTCCCGTGGCAGACTTTGAGAAATCGCGAGCCGCCGAGCTCGTCCCCGATTTTGCCAACGAGAATGATTTCATCGCCAGCGTTTTTGAACCACTGGGTGGTGATGTATTCTTCCTTTTCGATCAAACCGACCATTCCAATCGTCGGGGTTGGATCGACTACGCCGGCCGGGCTTTCATTATATAAAGAGACGTTTCCGCCGGTTACCGGTGTGCCGAACGCGCGGCAAGCCTCGGCCGCGCCTTCGACCGCTTCGCGCAATTGCCAGAAGTTCTCCGGCTTGTAGGGATTGCCAAAGTTCAGATTGTCCGTGGCGGCGAGTGGTTTCGCGCCAGAGCAGGTGAGATTTCGAGCTGCTTCAGCGACGGCGATTTTCGCGCCTTCGCGCGAATCGAGCGCGCAGTAGAGCGAGTTGCAATCACTTGTTGCCGCTAAAATTTTGTTCGCGTAGCGCACAAAAAATACTGCGGCATCAGAGCCCGGCTCCACCATCGTGCCGGTGCGCACGGTGTGATCGTACTGGCGATAAACCCAGTTCTTGGACGCGATCGTCGGATCGCGAAGAAGTTGGCGGAGCGCTTGGTGATTGTCGATCTTCGGTAACGCCGTAAGATCGACAACCTGATCGCGCACCGGCGCCTTAACCTCGCGCGAGTAGAGTGGCGCTTCTTCTGCCAGAGGTTTTGCTGGAATTTCGGCGGCGATACTGCCGTTGTTGCGCACGCGCATCATGCCGTCGTCCGTCACGCGACCGATCTCAGCCCATGGCACGTCCCATTTATCGAAAATCTCCCGGACTAAATTTTCTTTGCTGCGTTTGGCGATGATCAACATCCGTTCCTGCGATTCGCTGAGTAGAATTTCATAGGGCGTCATGCCCGGTTCGCGTTTTGGAACTTTCGCGAGATCGATGTCAATCCCGCTGCCGCCGCGGCTCGCCGTTTCGCACGTTGAGCAGGTCAAGCCAGCCGCGCCCATGTCTTGAATTCCGGCAACCGCATCGCGCGCGAGCAGTTCGAGACAAGCTTCGAGCAAAAGTTTTTCTTTGAACGGATCGCCGACTTGCACCGCGGGGCGGTCTTCTTTCGATTGCTCGGTCAATTCGCGCGAAGCGAACGCTGCGCCGGCCAAACCGTCGCGACCAGTCTCAGCACCGACATAAAACACAGGATTACCAACGCCGCGGGCCGCGCCGCGCGCAAGCTGTTCGTGTCGCAAGACGCCGAGACAAAAAACATTCACCAGCGGATTGCCTTCGAAACTTTCGTCGAAATAGATTTCGCCGCCAATCGTCGGGATGCCGATGCAATTGCCGTAGTGCGCGATGCCACTGACGACGCCGGTGAACAGGCGGCGATTGGTTGCGACATCTGGACTGTCACCGGTGATCGGACCGAATCGAAGCGAGTTCAGGCAGAACTCCGGACGCGCGCCCATCGTAAAAATGTCGCGAATAATTCCGCCGACGCCGGTCGCTGCGCCTTGGAAAGGCTCGATCGCGCTGGGGTGATTGTGACTTTCCATTTTGAACGCGATGGCCCAGCCGTCGCCGATATCGACCACGCCGGCGTTTTCCTCGCCGGCCTTGACGAGAATGTTGGGCCCCGTTGTCGGAAATTTCTTCAGTTCGCGTCGTGAATTTTTGTAGGAGCAATGCTCGCTCCACATTACCGAAAAGATTCCGAGCTCGGTGAAATTGGGTTCGCGCCCGAGAATTTTTTTGATCCGCTCGAATTCTTCCGGGGTGAGACCGTGTTTCGCCACCAGTTCCGGAGTAACAATCGGATCGGTGGTCGGTTTGGCGCTGATCATCGACAGCGCACGGTACCTGATCTGGGACGCGACTCAACGCGCAGTTTTCTCAAAACAAGTCGAATACGGGCGGCGCGATGCCTGTCTTATTTATAAAGAGAAGGGAGAGAAGATGAAACGATCGATCGCAGTTTTAGCCTTTGCCGCATTGACGCCGTTTCTCCTGGCGCAAGAAGCTGGCGCGTTCCCAGGAGAGCGTGTTCTGGACAAAACCGCGCAGGTCGCCCACAGGGTTGCGTACGGCTTCAACCGGCATGTGGTCCAGCCGGCCAGAAGAGTCGTTGTGCGACACACGAGCTGAACATTAAGCAAAGCTGATTTGCGAATTAGAGTCGCCGGCCTTCCCAGGATCGGATGGCTTTTCTTGTAGTTCGTCTCCGCGACGACCAAATGAGCATGCTTACAATCACCTTGAATATTTTCCGCGCGACGGCAGTCGAAAAAACGATACCAAAATGAAAGGGAACACCATGAAGAAAGTTATTATTGGAATGATCTGCGCCTTGGTCGCCCCACTGGCGTTTGCCCAGACAGGCATCACGGATAAGCAGACGACCACGACAACAACCACGGAGCCAACAACGACTACAGAATCAACC
>JALYKJ010000044.1 GCA_030774845.1 Verrucomicrobiota bacterium | reverse complement strand
ACGCGTATCACGGCGGCAGCACGCTGACGATGGGAATGACCGGCAACCGCGCCTGGAAATTTAATGTGCCGCACAGCTTTGGCGTTCATCACGCCATCACGCCCGATCCGTATCGCGGATTATGGGGACGCGATGACGCCGATGCTGGAAAAAAATATGCCGCCGACGTGAAGAACCTGATCGACTTCGCCACGCCCGGCCAAATCGCAGCGTTCATCGCCGAATCAATTCAAGGTGTGGGCGGCTGCGTTGTTTTTCCTGACGAATATTTGAAACATGCTTATGAGCACGTCCGCGCCGCCGGCGGTTTGTGTATCGCCGATGAAGTGCAAGCCGGATTCGGCCGCACCGGCACACATTATTGGGGATTCGAAACGCAGGATGTCATTCCGGACATCGTGACGATGGCCAAAGGAATCGGTAACGGCTGTCCTATGGGCGCGGTCGTCACCACGCAGAAGATCGCCGCGACGCTCGCGCAGCGAACGCACTTCAATACTTTCGGCGGAAATCCGGTTGTTTGCGCACAAGGCAGCGCCGTCCTCGACGTGATCGATCGCGAAAAACTCCAGGCGAACTCGCTAAAGATTGGAAACCGAATTCTCGCCGGACTCGGACAGCTGAGAGAAAAACACAACATCATCGGCGACGTCCGCGGCAAACGTTTACTACTCGGGATCGAGCTGGTGAAAGATCGACAATCGAAAGAGCCGGCAAAGGAAGAATGCGCGCAAGTCATGGAAGATTGCAAAGAAATGGGACTCCTTCTCGGCAACTCTCCGGAATCAGCGCGCTGATTTTTGAAACGCTCTGGCTGCGATTAAGCGGACTGACTGCCCTTAGCGCGCGACTTTGAGTTGGAAAAAGCGGACGCAATCCTCTACTGCGTCCTGCGATGGCGAATGAGTACGACGCGATTGTAATTGGCTCGGGACCGAACGGCCTCGCATCCGCGATCACACTCGCGCGCGCCGGACTTTCGGTTCTGGTTTTGGAAGCGAACACGACCATCGGCGGCGGCGCGCGCTCAGCCGAACTGACGCTGCCGGGGTTTGTTCACGATGTTTGTTCGGCGGTTCATCCGCTTGCAGCCGGTTCGCCATTTTTAAAAACGCTTCCGCTCGAAAGATTCGGTCTCGACTGGATCCAGCCGGAAATTCCACTGGCGCATCCGCTCGATGACGGCAGCGCGACATGTTTGCATCGCGATGTCGATCTTACGGCCGATTCGTTAGGCGGCGACGCGCGCGCTTATCGAAAGCTGATGAGACCGCTGACCCGCGATTGGGAAAAACTGTCGCCTGAGTTTTTGCAACCAATGTTGCATCTGCCTCGGCATCCGTTCGCGCTCGGCCGATTTGGGATTCGGGCGCTCTCCCCGGCCACGTCGCTAACAAGACTATTATTCAAAAACGAACCGGCGCGCGCCTTGTTCGCTGGAATCGCGGCGCACTCATTTCTTCCGTTGGAATCGCCGGCTTCTTCGGCATTCGGCCTTGTGCTTGGAATGGCGGGACACGCAGTCGGCTGGCCAATTCCTCGTCGCGGATCGCAGTCAATCTCCAACGCGCTGGCCAAGTATTTTCTCGAGCTCGGCGGCGAGATCGACACCAACCGCCGCATCGACAATCTGATTCAACTGCCAAGATCGTGCGTCGCTCTTTTCGACACAACGGTGTGGCAATTCGTTCGGATCGCCGGCGAGCGGTTGCCCGCCCGTTATCGCCGTCGATTGCAAAATTTTCGGCACGCGCCGGGAATCTTCAAAATCGATTATGCGCTGTCGTCGCCGATTCCGTGGAAATCGCAGGCTTGTCGTCGCGCCGGGACGATTCATCTAAGCGGAACGCTCGATCAAATTGCGAATACAGAGCGCGATGTCGCGCTCGGAAACGTTCCCGAGCGTCCGTTTGTGCTGGTCGCGCAACAGAGTCTTTTTGACGAAACGCGCGCGCCGAGCGGTAAACACACGCTCTGGGCCTACTGCCATGTTCCTTTCGATTGCAAGATCGACATGTCGGAGCGAATCGAATCTCAAATCGAACGCTTCGCTCCCGGCTTCCGCGATTGCGTTCTTGCCCGCCACAAAATGAGCGCGCCCGATCTGGAAAAATCGAATCCGAATTTGGCGGGTGGCGACATCAATGGTGGCGCCGCGAATTTGTGGCAACTGATCGCCAGACCAACTTTCAGTGCAACTCCGTATCGAACACCTCTGCGCGGCGTTTATTTATGTTCGTCTTCAACCCCGCCAGGTGGTGGTGTTCACGGCATGTGCGGCTATCACGCCGCGCGAGCAGCGTTACGAGACATGTTCGACAAACGATTGCCCGCCAATCCTTAGAACCGTGCTCTTTCACAAACACGATCTTGGGATGTGAAGAGAACTCGACGTCGCGTCGTTGTGGTTGCGGACTATCTTGGACTAACCTCGATTGAAATTCGCTCCAGCGTCTATATCGTTCGCGCGACATGAAGTTTTTTGGCGCGGGAATATTAGGGTTGGCGCTTTTTGTTCGGCCGCTGTTTGCGGGCGCAGAAGGAACTGCAACGGAGACGCTTAATCCATCACGATTCGAAGTGGCCGTTCAATCAGGCTACTTGTTCGGCGTCTTCGGCAATCCCGATAGTTATGAGATCGCTCCGGAATTTATCACCGGCCGCATTCGCTGGGGTGTGAATGACAGCGACAGCTGGGCGCGCGGCTATAATCAATTTTGTCTCACGCTCATGGCTGAGCCGATTATTCGCGGCGTGGAAAATCATTACTTCGGCGTCAATTTCGGCGGCCGTTATAATTTTGTCCGGCCGTACTGGCGACTCGTTCCCTACATTTCGGGCGGGCTCGGTCTCGGTTGGATCGACAGTCATCCGGACATGCGTGGGTCGCAGGGCCAGGATTTTACGTTCAACATTTTGACCGGCATCGGCGTATCCTACGAAATCGACGAACGTTGGAAGGTCGATGGCGGCGTGCTTTACCAACATCTGTCGAACGGCGGCCAAACTGATCCGAATCCAAGCTTAAATCTGATCGGTCCACAAATTGGCGTGAGCTATTCGTTTTGATGAATGTTCCGGACGAAAATATTCTCGTCATCAAGCGCAGTTTGTTCGACGAGCTCGGCGCTTTTCAGGGACTAAACTTCGAGCCGAAAAAATATTTGGACGCAATCTTATCGCGCGGAAACAATTTCTTTTTGTCACGCGGTCAGGCCGAAAAGGATCCAACGCACAAGCAAATCATTCCTTACGTCTTGCTCGCGCATGGTGACAGAGTGCTTTTTTATGTTCGCGGGAAAAAAGCGGGAGAACAGCGTCTTGCTGCCAAAGGTTCCATCGGAATCGGCGGTCACATGAACGAAAGCGACGAGTCGCTTTTTGCACTGGATGAAGCCGCTTACCGCGCCGGTGTCGAGCGCGAGGTTGGTGAAGAAATCGCGATCAACACAAAATTCGAAGATCAAATCGTTGCGCTCTTAAATGATGACAGCACGGAAGTCGGTCAGGTTCATCTTGGCGTTGTTCACGTATTGAAACTGGCCGAGCCAAATGTGGAAAAACGCGAAGCGATGATTACGAATGTCGCGTTTCTCGACAAAAATGAATTGATGACGCGGCGCGACTCGCTGGAAACGTGGTCGCAGATTTGCCTCGATTCGCTCGAACGGCTTTTGGCGTTGTAGCTGCCGCCGTCTCTGGTGGCAGTCTGCCGATGAGGACATCGGCAGCTACACAACCTCAGCGCGTCGGTTGGGCCGAAAACGAGAGGTTGTCGATCTGCCAACGGCTGACTGGATGGGAAGTCGCAAGCTGCAACATGACTGGCTGCGCCGGATAATTCAGGTGCGCTGTAAAATAGCCTTTCGGCTCGAAGAAAACCGATTCCCACGTGATGTTCTCTTCGATCTGGATCGGCTGCGCGGGAACACCCAACTGGGTAAATCGCTGAATCAGAAATTGTTGCTGGGACGGCGGGTTATCCAGTTTTGCCTGGGGGCCAAGGTGATCCGAAAAATACTTGAGATCGTGATCGACCGTGATGCGTTTGATTGCGTCCCGGGCGAACGCGCGCGCTTCGCGATCTGTCGCCGCTTTGTTTGAATAGAGATACCACAAGCCCGCGCCGATCACCGCCAATAAGATAATGACGATGACCATGCCCTGGGCTGACAATTTCGATCGGGAGCCGAGTTTAATTTTTTTCATCAGTAACCTAATCCTAAACCTTTGATCACTTCGCCATTTTTAATCAGCACCCCGTGTTGTTGCATTCCGGTGTAGGCGCCAAATCGATTTCGCGCGTTCACTTTGAATTGAACGAGGTAACCATAAAGATGCTGGCCGTTCTTCCCGAGATCGGCCGGCTTGGGATCGCCATTCCACTCGATCCGGGCGCTGCCGGCATCGATGAGTTGATCCTCGAGCCATTTCATTACGATTTCCTTGTAGTTGGTGGGATACGGACCGTAGAGCGCAGTGTCTGCCGGCGAAGGTTGTTGTCCCTGGCCGAACAAGTTGCCGACCAAAAACAATATCGCGCCGCAAAACGCAAGCCCTTTCATTCGCGGTAATTTTCGTCACCGGATTTTTTTAGTCCAGTGGAATCGAGTTCACGCCTTACGCACTTTTCTTCCCGCGAGCGATTGGTTATTACTGAGCCATGACGTTTAGGTTCCTTCTCCTGATAGCCGTTATCGCTTCGATTCTAGCTAACCCAAATCACGCCCAGCAGATTTCTCCGACACCGGCCGTTGCTTCGAAAATTGAAGCCCAGCAAAATTTCGATCCTGCCGCCGCCACAAAGGAATGGCTCGATACAGTTCCAGCGGATAAGCGCGCCAAATCGAACGCCTACTTTGAAGGCGGCTACTGGCTCATCCTTTGGAATTTTCTCCTGGACGCCGCCATTGGAATTTTTCTGCTGACATCGAAATGGTCGGCGCGGCTGCGCGATTTCGCCGAGCGCGCGACGAATTCCAAAACCATTCAAGTGGTGATATACGCCGTTGGCTACGTTCTCATCGTGGCGGTGTTGAGTTTTCCCCTCACTTTCTATCAATTGTTCCTTCGCGAACATCAGTACGGATTCGCAACGCAAACCTTCGGACCTTGGTTCGTCGAGCAACTGGTCGGTCTCGTGGTCGCGCTCGTCGCAAGCGGCATCGCCCTCGTTGTTTTTTATTGGGTTTTTCGGCACGCGCCTCGGACATGGTGGCTCTGGGGAACAGTGGTCGCGGTCGTTCTTTCATTCATCGGCAATTTCATTGCCCCGATTTACGTCGATCCGCTCTTCAACACTTACAAACCGCTGACCGACGCGAAAATCCGCGATCCCATCCTGGCCCTGGCACTGGCCAACGAAATTCCAGTGAAACAGGTCTTCGAAGTCGACGCCTCGCGCCAGACCACACGCGTGAGTGCGAACGTAGCCGGCATCCTCGGCACAACCCGGATAGCGTTGAACGATAATTTGCTTAAGCAATGCACGCTGCCAGAGATCCGCGCGGTCATGGCTCACGAGATGGGTCATTACGTGCTCAATCACGGAGCCAAGCTCACCATTTATTTTGGGATCGTCGCTCTCTTCGGTTTCGGAATTGCCAACGTCGCTTTCGACTGGGCGCAGCGACGCTGGGGCACACGCTGGGACGTGCGCGGCATCGCCGATCCGGCCGGGTTCCCATTGTTAATGTTAATCTTTGTCACGTTCGCATTTTTAATGACGCCGGTGCTCAACTCGATCACGCGTATCACCGAACGCGAAGCCGACCAGTTCGGCATCAACACGTCGCGCGAGCCCGACGGCGCCGCGAAGGTTGCGTTAAAACTCGGCGCCTATCGCAAACTCGATCCAAGTCCGCTCGAAGAATTTATTTTCTTCGATCACCCCAGCGGCCGCGCCCGAATTCAAATGGCAATGGATTGGAAAGCTGCACACTTGCCCTGCGGAAATCTCGATGCGCCGGAGCCGGCAACAGATTGATCGCTCCTTCTCGCCGGAATCTTGTTAGACGAAAAAATGTTCGCCTTATATTACGAATATTCGTCTAATTCTCGTTAGGCGGCGCGATTCTGGAATTGTTACTATGCAACCAAGCAGAATCTTTGAGACGGTCCTATATGCGGAGGATTTGGCCGCTGCGGAGCGATTTTATCGTGACGCGGTAGGATTGGAAGTCATCGGACGGGGTGATTTGTCTGTGGTATTCCGGTGCGGTGGTGGCGTTCTGCTCATCTTTGATCCTCGCAAGAGCGGCGCACCGGGGAGAGATGTTCCTTCCCGCGGGACTTCAGGCGCCGGACACATTGCGTTCGGTGCCAAGCCCGAGGATCTCGATGCATGGAGGCAGCAGTTGCGTAAAGCTGGAGTCTCTATCGAACGGGAAGTGGATTGGGACGAGGGCGGTCGTTCGATTTATTTTCGTGACCCAGCGGGCAATGTGGTTGAGCTGGCTCCACCAACCATTTGGGGTGGCGGTTGGAAATTTTGACTCAGATGACGCCGCCTAACAACGCGCTGCAGCGAACCCGGCCATTGCGCTGTGGTTGCAATCCACGCGTCCCGCGGGCCGGGTCGCTGAGCTTGGGTCGTTAGGTCATACAAACATGCGTTACCGCTCGGAGGTCATGGAAAGTAAAAGTAGTAATTAAAAATGAAGCGACTGCAAGGAAAGGCATTAGGGGAGGAGGAGCCATGCTAGGTTGGCCAGTGCATATAGGCATTGTGTGTGATGATCTGGAGGCTCAGAGGCGCTTTTACCGCGATGTCCTCCGTTTAAAGGAGGCACGGTCCGGGGAGGACTTCGTTTGGTTCGATTTCGACGGAAAGCTGGTGGAGCTATTCGCAAAGTCTTCACTTCCCCAGTACGACCGTCGCCGAGTGTCCTTCGCTTTCGAAGTTGATGACATCCACTCGGCGCGAGCGGAGCTTGTCAATCGCGGGGTTGAGGCCGTGACGGAGATCGAGGGAGGGCCGCAGGCGCGGCAGTATTGGGCCTACTTTAAGGATGCGGAGGGCAACCTCTTTGAATTGGTACAAAGATTGAGTTAATGCATCAGGCACCCAACCAATCGCTCGAGCCAACCGCTGGCCGTTCCGATGCGCACATTTGATTTGATGAAGCAGTTCTTTGTGTTTGCCACGCTCGCTCCCGAAAGCGGTGGCTCAGCTCCGTCTCGTTAGGCGACGCGGAAAACGCTGATGGTCAAGCCAGCGATAGTCAACAAGAACGAGCCGCCGCCTACTATCACCTTGCCTGGCTCGTTCCGGCTACGCCCGCTCCGCGTCCAAGACACACCAGCCCTGTTCGCCTACCTGTGCGATCCGCGCGTCTTACAGCACACCAGCATTCCACTCTTTGATATGGCTGGCGTTCGGCGAATGATCGAACGGCAGATCGCCGGCTACGCCGACGCTACGTCGCGACGATGGGCACTGGCGGATGACGCTGACGCTCTCATCGGTACCTGCGGTTTTTCGAATTGGTCTCTAGACCATGGGCACGCTGAACTCGTCTACGACCTCTCGTCGGCGTACTGGGGTCGTGGTCTCATGCTCCTTTCAGCACACGCCGTCATCGACTGGGCCTTTTCCGATGCCGGGTTCAACCGCGTTCATGCGTTTGTCATGACAACCAACGAGCCCTCCATTAAGCTCCTCGATCGCTGCGGTTTTTCGCGAGAAGGCACGCTACGGCAATACCGCATCGCACGCGGCGCGGCACGCGACTTCCACCTCTATGCGCTCCTGCGGCAAGGCGGCACAGCGTGAAGGGCGCGTCGCGTAACCATGCGATGGAGCTAACCGCTACCCGGTGTGTGGTTACATTTCAAATGACAAAGACGCTTTCACTTCGAAACACGCTCGCTCTCAGTAGCGGTAGCTCATCTTATTCTCGTTAGGTCTAAACCGTCTGCGCGACCCGAAATCTATTTCTTAACCCGCGCGATTAATGTGTCGGCGATCGTCGCCGGCGTTTCCGCAACGGCGATGCCCGCTGCTTTCAACGCTTCGATTTTTCCGGCGGCTGTGCCTTCGCCGCCGGAGACGATCGCGCCGGCGTGACCCATTCTTCGCCCCGGCGGCGCCGTCATTCCGGCGATGAACGCCGCGACCGGTTTCTTGCAATTCGTTTTGATCCACGCCGCCGCTTCTTCTTCGGCTGAGCCGCCGATTTCGCCGATCAAAATCATCGCGTCGGTATTTTTGTCGTCATTGAAGAGTTTTACCGCGTCCAGATGCGAAAGTCCGGCGATCGGATCGCCACCGATGCCGATGCAAGTCGATTGGCCGTAACCGCGGGAGGTCAGTTGCCAGACCGCTTCGTAAGTGAGCGTGCCCGAGCGCGAGATCACACCAACCTTTCCCTCTTTGTGAATGTAACCGGGCATGATCCCGATTTTGCACGCGCCGGGTGTGATGATTCCCGGACAGTTCGGTCCGATCAGCCGTGTTCGTTTCCCGCGCATTTGCGCTTTCACGCGCATCATGTCCATCACCGGAATTCCTTCGGTGATGCAAACGACAAGATCGACATCTGCGTCGACGGCTTCGAGAATCGAATCGGCCGCGAACGCAGCCGGCACAAAGATCATCGACACGTTGCAGTTCGTTTTCTGTTTCGCTTCCCAAACCGTGTCGAACACCGGAATTTTGTCGTCGAACATCTGGCCGCCTTTTCCTGGCGTGACACCGGCGACGACATTCGTTCCGTACTCGATGCACTGCCG
>JALYKJ010000043.1 GCA_030774845.1 Verrucomicrobiota bacterium | reverse complement strand
GTCCCACGGCTTGCGCGAAACGTGGCGCCATCGCAGTTCAAATGGCGTCGTCAGTGAATTAACGCGCTCCTTCACGACTGCGACCAACTCCGCGTCATCGCTGTCGATCGCAATTCTTCCGCGCCAGATTCCAAAGTTATTGTCGATCTTGCAGGTCGCATCGATGACGCTAAAACGCAGATGATGGCCGTAGCCAAACACAAGACGCATTCGTTCGAGAACAAGTGCGCGATCGTTGCCCCATTGATCGGCATACTCCGTCCCAATCAAATCGGCGACACTAGCCCAGTTTTTCTGTTCGATTTTGTGAAAAAGATTTTGAGTGTGCCGCTCGATTTGGCGCTGCGGTTGCCACAGCCAGACGCAATACAACCCGATCGTGAGAGTCGCGCCCAGTCCCACCAACAATCCAGTCCGAAAATCAACGCGCATCAGTCAACTTAGCGCTTGTCGAAGCGTCGTGCATTGTCCGCGCGTCAGGTAAAATCGCGCGCGTACGTTGCGGGAAAAAGAAATAATTGCGATTGACGCGAAGCGCCCCGATGGGGCATGAACCGTGCTGGTAATTTGGTTTTGATTCATGCTGACGTTCGCTGCTTTTGGCGTTGCCGTTTCTGCGGTGCTACTTTGTGTGTGGTGGGCGTGCTTGAACGAAAGTGATTAGATTAGAGGCGAGGCTTATGCTCGACCAAGAAGACTTGAAGTGGATCGCGGCTACTTCCACTGAGCTGAATTCGATCTTGCAACAGGTCGCTCGCTATGCCGACCTCGCCCGCAGACATCGCGGCGAACATAATTACATCGATTTGCTCGGCGAACGCGTTGAGCTCGCTTCCAAGACGGCGCAGTCGCTTTTTGATCGCGTGACATCGAAAATTCTCGCCGGCGCCGCGCGCAAAACGGCGGCAGCGCGCAAAAGCGAAGCGGGTTTTAAGGTTATGCCGCCGCCGACCGAAACCGATGATGAGTCGCGCCGTTCCATCCGAACATTGCGAAAAGGCGAACAAAAACGCGGATCGAGTACCGATGCTAAACAATCAACGGCATCCGGTGATAACGGTGTTCCAGCCGGCGCCAGAATTAAGAATGCGAATGGCACCCGCGAATACATCCTCTTGATTGAAGATGAACCGGACGTGGCGGACCTGGCTTCGGAAATGTTGGCCGAAGAAGGTTATCGAGTTGTGATCGCGCACGACGGATTCGAGGCCCTTAAAATCTACGAAAAAATGGGCAAGCAAATCGGCTTGGTCATTCTGGATTATTTTCTGCCGGTGATCGATGGCGACGCCGTCTTCGAGGAGCTGCGCTCGATCAATCCAAAAGTGAATGTTGTCCTGAGCAGCGGCTTCGCCGAGCAGACCAAGATCGCTTCGATGTTGGGGCAGGGTCTTCGCGGTTTCATTCCGAAACCCTACAGCCGCGACAAGTTGCTGGAACAAGTCCGTTCCACTTTGGACGCAGAGCGCCAGCCGACCCGCTAATCGAGGCAGTAGAGCCCGAGCGGGCCATGAATCCCCTCGGCATGGCATCAATTTAGCTTCTCCAGGCAGAGACGCCCATGGCTCGCATTGACGCCTTTTTCAAATTGATGGCGGAGCAAAAGGCCTCCGATCTTCATCTCTCGACCAACAACTCGCCGATGCTGCGCATCAATGGCGATTTGGTACGCGTCGATTTTCCGCCGCTAAAGAACGACGACCTGAAGGCGATGGTTTACGAAATCGCGCCGGAAGGGAAGATCAAGCAGTTCGAGGAAAACCTCGATGTCGATTTTGGCTATGAGGTGCCGGACGTCATGCGCTACCGCGTGAATTTCTTCCAGCAAAAATATGGCATCTCGGCCGCGTTCCGCTCGATTCCTTCGCACGTGTTGACGATTGATGAACTGGGTCTGCCGCCGGTGTTGAAAAAATTTCCGATGTTGAAGAAAGGCCTCGTCCTGGTGACCGGCCCGACCGGTTCCGGTAAATCGACGACGCTCGCCGCGATGGTCGATCACTCCAATCTCCATCGTCACGATCACATCATCACGGTGGAAGACCCGATCGAATTCGTGCATCGGAGTCAAAACTGTCTCGTTCAGCATCGCGAAGTGGGTGTTCACACGCGCTCCTTTGCGAATGCTTTGCGTGGCGCGCTGCGCGAAGACCCGGACATCATTCTCGTCGGCGAAATGCGCGATTTGGAAACGATCGAGCTCGCGCTAACCGCGGCCGCGACCGGTCACCTTGTTTTCGGCACCTTGCACACGTCCAACGCTTCCAAGGCGGTCGATCGTGTCATCGACGTCTTTCCGACGACGCAGCAAAATCAAATCCGCACCACGCTCGCCGAATCGCTCAAGGGCGTCATCGCGCAAAATCTCTTCAAACGCATCGACAAACCGGGCCGTGTTGCTGCTCTTGAGATTTTGGTGGTCGACACCGCCATCGCGAATCTCGTGCGCGAAGGAAAAACGCACCAAATCCCGGGCATGATTCAGGTCGGCAAGAAAAAAGGTAATCAGCCGTTGGACGACGCCATCATGGATCATTTGCGGCACGCCCGCATTTCGCCGGAAGAAGCTTACGACAAGTGCATCGACAAGAAAAAATTCCGGCAATTTTTGGCGGAACCGCCGCTCGACCAGACAGAGGAATAACATCAGCCCATGAGAGTTCCGGACTTGGACAGAATTTTATCGGCGATGCTGAAAACCTACAGCGGCATTTCCGATTTGAATTTTTCAGTCGGTCACCCGCTCCAAGTCGAGGATTTCGGCGAGCTAAAACCGGTATATGTCGATCCCCCCATCGAGGCGCTCACTTCGCACCAAACCGAGCAAATCGCGCTCACTCTGATGCAAGGCAATCGTCGCCTTATTTACGATTATCTAACGGGCGGCTCGTGCGATTGCAGCTATTCGCTCGAGGATGAGGCGCGCTTTCGCGTGAACATTTTCCGGCAGCAGGGCCACTTTTCGGTGGTGCTTCGCAAACTGCAAAGCGAAGTGCCCACGATTCAGTCATTGGGGCTGCCGGAAATCTTTCACGAGATCGCCAAGGAAAAGACCGGCCTTGTCCTGGTTACCGGTGCGACCGGCAGCGGCAAGACGACTACGCTGGCCGCCATTCTCAACGAGATCAACGAAACGCAACCGGTTCACGTCGTCACGCTGGAAGACCCGATCGAGTATGTGCATCCAAAGAGCAAAGCGACTTTCAATCAGCGCGAGCTCGGACACGACTTCAACAATTATCCGACTGGATTGCGCGCCGCTCTCCGTCAGGCGCCGAAAGTCATTCTTGTCGGCGAAATGCGCGACCGTGCCACTGTCGAAATCGCGATGATGGCAGCCGAGACCGGCCATTTGGTTTTAAGCACGCTGCACACCGTCGATGCTGGCCAATCTATCAATCGTATCATCGGTTTGTTTTCGTTAGGCGAAGAACAGCAGCTACGAATTCGTTTGGCGGACTCGCTTCGCTACATCGTTAGCCAGCGCCTTGCCCCAAAGGTCGGCGGAGGCCGCCAGCTTCTGACCGAAATCATGGGTCACAATTTGCGGACGCAAGAAGCGGTAGCCATCGGCGAAGGCGAGCACCGCAGCTTCTACGAAAT
>JALYKJ010000042.1 GCA_030774845.1 Verrucomicrobiota bacterium | reverse complement strand
GGATGGGTTTCATCCGGTGGCCGGGCCGCAAAACGCAGGCCGCCCCAGATGACAATTGAGCCGGCAACATCGAGCGCCGATTCCATTCCATCTGCAATGAGCGCGTAGGCATTTCCAAAAACGCCGCCAGCGATTTTGATGACGGCGAAGGCGATGTTCACAATCAAACCAATCAACGCGAGACGCGCGCCGGTTTGCAGATTGCTCGCGACAGGCTGAGGATGCGGCGCCGAATTCATCGAATGAGCAAAACTATAAAGGCGATCGTTTACGAAAGGCACGGAAATCCGGCGGAGGTTTTGCAGATTCAAACGCGCCCCTGGCCCAAACCCGCCGCTGATGAAGCCGTCGTTGAAATGCGCGCGGCGCCAATTAATCCAGGGGACATAAACGCCATCGAAGGAAAGTATCCTGGCCGTCGTGAAGTGCCGGCGGTTCCCGGATTCGAAGGCGCGGGCGTCGTGGTCGAAGTTGGCACCGACGTTTCAACCATCACCAAAGGCGCGCTCGTAATTTTGCCGCACAACATCGGGACCTGGCGGGAAGCGCTCGCGGTGAAAGCGGGCGAGCTCGTGGCAGTCCCGCCCGAGATTGAGCCGGCGCACGCCGCGATGTTGAAAATAAATCCGATGACCGCGTGGCGGTTGTTGCACGATTATGTCGATCTTGCGCGCGGGGATTGGTTGATTCAAAACGCGGCGAACTCGGCGACCGGCCGGGCGGTGATTCAAATTGCACACGAGCTCGGTTACAAAACCGTGAACGTGGTTCGGCGCGCGGAGTTGATCGATGAATTGCGCGGCGAAGGTGGCGACGTTGTTCTGGTTGATGGCGAAAAATTGCGCGAGGAAGTGAAAAGTGCGACGAGCGGAGCGGCGATACGTCTTGGCTTAAATTCAGTCGGCGGCGATTGCGCGCTCCGTTTGGCCAATTGTCTCGCGTTTGGAGGCACGCTGGTTTCATTCGGCGCAATGGGTTTGCAGCCGTTAAAGATTCCAACCGGCTTGCTTATTTTCAAAGACCTCCGGTTCCGCGGAATCTGGATCAATAAGTGGTACGACGAGGCGACGATGCAGGAACGAATGGAAGCATTTAAAGCGCTGTTTGAAATGGCCAAGCGCAGTCTGTTAAAGCCGAAAATCGAGAGAGCTTACCCGATTGATGATGCGAAAGCAGCAGTTGCTCATGCCGCTCAAAGCAAACGCAGCGGCAAAATCATCTTCGAATTCAACGCGTGACCGTAATTGTTGTCGGTGCAGGGATTAGCGGGGTTACTTCCGCGATAGAATTAAAAAAGCGCGGCCACAAAGTTGTTCTGGTTGATCCCGGTCCCCTGCCCCATCCGCTCGCTGCTTCGACCGATATCAGCAAAGCGGTCCGCGCCGCTTACGGTCCGGATGAACATTACACCGCGCTCGCAGACCGTTGCACTGAGCTTTGGCGAAAATGGAACACCGATTTCGGGATCGAACTTTATCACGAGACGGGCGTTTTGTTTGTTTGCCAACATCCGACGCAGCCGGGCGACTTTGAATATGAAAGCTGCCGGGTCCTCGAAAAACAAGGGCATCGATTCGAACGATTCGACTCGGCAACGTTCCATCAACGTTTTCCCGCGTTTGCTCCGGACCGATTTCAGGACGGTTTTTTTGATCCGGACGCTGGCTACGTCGAAAGCGGTCGTGTTGTCGCGACATTAGTCGAACACGCGAAATCAATTGGGGTTGAACTGCGCGAAGGAGCGAAGTTCGTCGGGCTCGATGAAAGCGATCATCATGTCAGCGGAATTGTGTTGGAAGATCGACAACGTAAAGCTCGCTCCGCGAGCCACGTTGCTGGCGATGCGGTCGTTGTCGCGGCCGGCGCGTGGACACCCTACGTGCTGCCATTCACAAAAAAGTTTTTCCGCGCGACGGGGCATCCAGTTTTTCATTTGAAGCCGAAGGATCCGGATCTTTTCCTTCCGGAACGCTTTCCGTTTTTCGGCGCGGATATTTCGGCGACGGGCTACTACGGCTTTCCGCTGAATCAGGGCGTCGTCAAAATCGCGAACCACGGTCCAGGGCGCGAGATGTCGCCGGATTCTGCAGAGCGCGTGGTCACTAGCGAAGACGAGGAGAATTTGCGCGAATTTCTAAGATCGACAATCCCCTCGCTCGCCGAGGCGCCGATCGTTTACACGCGTGTCTGCATGTATTGCGACACGAACGACGGAGATTTCTGGATCGCGCCTGATCCGGAGCGTCCAAATTTAGTCATCGCCACCGGCGATTGCGGACATGGATTTAAATTTGCACCGGTCTTCGGTGAACTCGTCGCCGACGCAGTCGAAGGTAAAGCGAACCCACTACTCCAGAAATTTCGTTGGCGGCCGGAAATAAAATTCGGCGAGACGAAAGAAGCGGCGCGCTTCGCGCCCGATTAACTTTGCGGCGCGGATTGCGCCGGTTCCTTTTTCGGCTGGCGCTTGAGTAACGTGATCTGTTTGATCCGGGCAGAATCGGACGGACTCCAAGTTGCGATGTCCGGGTCGTCTTTGAAAGCGTTGTGAACGATCCGGCGTTCGTAAGAATTCATCGGCTCGAGCT
>JALYKJ010000041.1 GCA_030774845.1 Verrucomicrobiota bacterium | reverse complement strand
GTAACAAGTCGCAAATCGACATTGCACACGCTGACCGAAGTCGTGGTCAAAAATCCGTTCGCCGGCATCCGGAAAAATTATCTGCGCACCCAAGCTGCCGCTTATTTTATCGAGTTGATCGAGATTTGCACCGAGCGCGATCATCATGAGCCGGAGTTGTTCGCGCTTTTGCGCCGCGCGTTTGGTTATCTCGACGCCAACGATCCGAACCTGCGCGCGGTTTCACATTTCGAAACTGAGCTCGCGCGTATCGCCGGCGTGCATGATGCAAAGAAACTCAAAACCAATCCGGCTTTCGCACTTGGCAATTTGTTTGGGAGGTTGCCGCTCTCGCGCACACCGCTCTTGAAAACGCTCGCACCCGAGGCGAAAAGCAAAGCAAAGGAGGCGGCATGAAATTACATATTATTGCTGCTGCCGTTGCCGTTATCGCCTTGAGTTCAGCGGCATTTGCAAACGAAAGCTACAAATTCGATCAGGCACACTCAACCATCGGCTTTTCAGTTCACCAGTTTCTCGGCACCACCCACGGAAAATTCACCAAATTCGATGGCAAGATCGACATCGACCGCGAGCATACGGAAAATTCATTGGTCGCCGCGCGGATCGACGTCCGCAGCATCGACACTGGGATTGTGAAGCGCGACAATCATTTGCGCAGCCCGGAATTTTTCGCGGTCGAGAAATATCCGGAGATCACATTCAAAAGCCGAAGCGTGAAACAAACTGGTCCGCAGGCCGGCGATATCCTTGGCGATTTGACGATGCACGGGGTGACGAAGCCGATCACGCTGCACGTGAAATTGTTGACCTCGCCCAATGAAACGAAGCAAACACGCTGGAGCGTCACAACGGATCCCCTCAAACGCCGCGATTTCAATTTAATGTTCGCCCAGGCCGCGGAAAGCGTGTCGGGAATCAGCCAGACGGTTTCCATCAACATCGAGATCGAAGCGACGCGGGCGCAATGAAATGACGCTTTTCACGGTTACGCGGTTTGGTTGATCCTTTCTGCATGGAAATCACCCAGCTCGGCGATTCCACGGTTCTCATTCGCGTTGCTGAAAATTTTGAGAAAGCACCGGACAAATCTCTAAACGCGGTGCTGACAGCGCAGCATTGTCTCGTAACCGCGCGGATTCCTGCTGTGGTCGAAATCGCACCCGCTTATACGACTGTCGCACTTTTTTATGATCCGGTGCGCGCGGTGGATGCGGGCGCACCGGTCGAAAACATTTTTGGATGGATCGAGCAACGAATTCGCCAAGCGCTGTCCAATACCGGAGAAATTCAGCCCGATCGAATCGAAACGTCTCTGGTCGAGATTCCAGTTTGTTATGAAACTGAATTCGCGCTCGATCTCGATGAAGTCGCGCGACATGCGGGCGTTCATTGGAAAGAAGCTGTCGATCTTCACTGTGGAGCTGAATACCGCGTCCATTGTGTCGGGTTCACGCCGGGTTTTCCATTTCTCGGGGGCTTGCCACGCAAAATTGCGACGCCGCGGCGAGATATTCCGCGCAAAGAGATTCCGGCCGGTTCGGTCGCGATCGGTGGAAGGCAAACCGGAATCTACCCGGTCAAATCGCCTGGCGGCTGGAACGTGATCGGCCGCACGCCGCTGCGCTTGTTCGATCCGGAGAAGGATCCGCCCGCCCTTTTGCGAGCCGGCGATCGCGTCCGCTTCCGCTCCATTACCCGCGAAGAATTCGAAAGATCGACAGCGTGAAAGCAACGGCGATCCGCGCGGGTTTTTTGACGAGTGTTCAAGATTTAGGGCGGACCGGTTTTCGCGAATTCGGCGTCTCGTTAGGCGGGGCGCTCGACACGCACGCGTTGCGTGTGGCGAACTTGCTCGCCGGCAACGACGAATCCGCCGCCGGTCTCGAAATTACTTTCGGCGGTTTGCGGCTGCGGTTTGCCGATGATCGCATTGTTGTCTGGTCTGGCGGAGACTTCGACGCGCGCATTGGTTCGACATCCGTGGCTGCTGGGCACCCCGCTTTGGTGCGCGCAGGTGAAGAATTCTCGATCGAGTCTCCCGCGCTCGGATGTCGGGCATGGCTGGCGATCTCCGGCGGAATCGATGTCCCGATCGTGCTCGGCAGCCGCTCGGGGGACTTGAAGGCCGGATTTGGCGGAGTCAAAGGGCGGCCAGTGCGCGATGGCGAAGAATTTCCTGTGGACGATAATCCGCCACGCGCCAAAATTCTAATTGATAGGTTGCGCGGAGAAAAAATCGCGCGCTGGAAACCGCCGCACGATTGGTCAAGCCCGGCCCGACGAACACCGACGTTGCGTTACATTCGCGGAACGGATTCCGGTCGCTTCGTTGAATCAGCACTCCAATTCTTTAACAACGAAAGTTTTTTTGTTTCCCCCGATTCCGATCGAATGGGGATTCGGTTGGACGGTCCGCGACTTGAACGAAGCGAAGAGGTCGATCTTCTTTCGGAAGCAGTGGCTCCGGGCACGGTCCAGGTTCCGCCGAGCGGCAAGCCGATTCTGCTTCTCAATGATTGCCAAACCATCGGCGGTTATCCAAAAATCGCGCACGTGATCACGGTCGATCTT
>JALYKJ010000040.1 GCA_030774845.1 Verrucomicrobiota bacterium | reverse complement strand
CGCCAAGACCGTTCCAGCCGAATCCGCTGAAGAGCCAACCGCGAGTCCATTCGTGCGTGACCCACGCGGACGCGGCCACAAATGCGACGAGCAAGTTTCGCCAAGAAGCGGTGAAAGCTGGCGGTTTAATTAATCCGATGAACCAAGCCCAAAATGCGAAATGGAGTCCGAGATAGATCGACAATAACAACGAGAGTCCGTGCAGAAAAAAGCTTTGATACAAATCGCCGAGCGCGCCGAGCCAGCTGAACGTGCTCGTGAAAAAAACAGTTCCCGCGACGTAGCCGAGCAACAGATTGCGCAACCAACGCCGCCGCGAGTTTTCCCCCGAAAACCAAATTGCCACGATGAGTGGCGTCAACGCGATCCAGCAAAGCCAGCTTTGGTTGAATGGCGGGAAACACGCGGCTCCAATCAGTCCACTCGCGATCGCTGCGAGCCACGGCCAGAGGCGAAGCGCTTTTTTAGTCACCGCGCAGACTCAACCGCGCCGCCGCCGCCGACCTTCGCGCTCGCGGCGGCGACTTGGATTCAGAGCATCGCGCAAATCGCGCGCGTAAGAGGCGTTCACACGGAAAACGGAGCGTTCGACGTCTTCCATCGTGCGAATGTTTACCTTGTCGGCAAGGACGTAGCCTTGCGAAATGAGCCCGGACAGCTCGTCGAGAAACTCGGCCTGCTCCATCTCTCCGATGCGCTCAATGAGCATCTTACCATAAACCGGCATGCCAGACAGTCCCATCGTTTTCAGGAGTGTGATCTCGCCTCCACTTAAATTGATCTCGCGACGCATACCGAAGTTTTTGATTCCCAGCTGAATTAGCAGCCTATCATTTCAAGCGCGCGTGCGCATCCTTTTCGATAAAAGCCCAGACGTCTTCAAGCCGTTCGCGCACTTCGCGTTTGATTTTGTCCAATTCCTTTTCGGTGAATTTTCCCTTTTCAGGTCGTCGCTGCGCAAAGATGTAATACTTGATCTTCGGCTCGGTCCCGGAACCGCGGACTGCGATCCGCGTTTTATCCTCCAACTCAAAGATCGACATCTTCTGTTTGGGGATGACGTCTCCCTCCACGTCGCGGATAGTTTGCTCTTCGAAATCCGTAATGCCAACGACTTTTGAGCCGGCAATCTCGATTGGCGGTTTGTTCGCGTAGGATTCGAGCAAGCGCGCAATTTTGTCCGCGCCCTCGGCGCCTTCGAAATAAATCGACGCATTCTTTTCATCGAAATAGCCGAGACTGGCGAAGGCTTCATCGAGCAGCTGATCGACTGTCCGGCCGCGGGACTTCGCGTACGCGGCCATTTCGCAAAACATGATCGCGCCGGCGTTGCCATCTTTGTCGCGGACAAAATCCGCGCCGCTGTAGCCATAACTTTCCTCGGCGCCGAAAACGTAAAATGACGAATACTTCAATCGCGCTGCGCGAGTTTCTTCTTCGGAAAGCTGACGATATTTTTTCCGAATCTCCGCCGGCAAGACGCGCTCGTATTTTTCGAGTTTGGCCCCGAAATACTTGAAGCCGGTCAACGTCTCGACACAACGCACGCCAAAATATCCTGGAATCACTTTCTGCAAATCGGTGGTGACGAGAGTTTTGATGACAACGGCTCGCGAGGCGTTTTCTTGGTTGAGAATTCCAAGCTCAAAAAACTTTTTCAGTCGATAGTAAGCGAGCAAGGAACCGATCTGATTACCGCTGATTAATTTGATTTTGCCGTTGGCGGCGCGCACGGCCACGCCTAATCGGTCGGAATCAGGATCGGTCGCGATAACAATGTCAGCATTCGTTTTCCGCGCGAGCTCGATTCCGAGCGTTAGCGCTTCGGCATTTTCCGGGTTGGGAGATTTCACCGTGGAAAAGCGCGGATCGAATTTTTCCTGCTCCGAAACGATTTCGAAATTAAACCCGAGCCGCTTCAGCATCGGTTTAAGAGTAACAGCACCGGTCCCGTGCAGCGGTGTGAAAACAATGCGCAGCGATTTGGCGCTGCTCAGAACGCTTCGATCGACAATCAGCGTTTCGAGCCGCTTCATGTAGGCTTCATCGACTTCTCTGCCCAGGGTCGTGACGCTTCCTCGTCGATCTTTTGGGAGCGGTTCATAGC
>JALYKJ010000039.1 GCA_030774845.1 Verrucomicrobiota bacterium | reverse complement strand
AATTACGTCAGCGACACTGGATTGCGGATCAAAGCCTATCGCGAGATCGCCGAGATCAGCACTCGCGAGCGGTTCGACCGCATCCAGCGCGAATGGCGCGACCGGTTCGGGAAGTTCCCGGAAGCGGTTGACAATCTGTTTCTTCTCGCCGAAATCAAGCTCGCCGCCGCCAAAGCTGGCATCACTCGCGTGGAAGTGCGCGAGCGAAAATTGATGCTGACCCGGCGGGGCGAATTTATACTTGTCGATGGCAAATTCCCCCGTTTAGTTGCGAAACCAACGCATCTCGGGGAAGTTTTGGAGCTAACGAAAAAATTTACATGATGCGGCAAATTTTCATCGCGCTGATCGCAGCCTGCTTGCTGAATTTTTCGCCGATATGTCGCGCGGCTTATGCCGCGGGAGACCCGGAAGTCGTCGATGGCGTCGCGGCGGTCGTCAACGGCGAGGTCATCACCTATTCGCAAGTGCGCGGAGTGGTCGCGCCGCGCGAGAAATTATTGAGCGCCCAGTTCAGCGGAGAGGAGTTGATCAAAAAGGTCAAGGAAGCGCGGGCGGCGGCACTTCAAGACTTGATTGACCGCCAGCTCATTCTGCAGGCATTTAGGAAAGAGAATTACCAAATCCCGGACCACTTCGTTGAGGAACGGATGCATGACATTATCCGGACAGATTTCGGCGGCGACCGCAACACCTTCATCAAAACGCTCGAGGCCCAGAATTTCACCATGGGCGAGTTCAAAAAGATGGAGTTGGAGAAAATGATCGTTCAGGCGATGCGCGGCAAAAACGTGAAGCTGCAAATGATCGCTTCGCCCGCGAAAGTGGAAGAATATTACAAAGCGCACCGGGACGAGTTCACCAGCAAAGCGCAAATCAAATTGCGCCTGATCATGATCCCGAGTCGCGCCAGTGACGGAAACGCCGCTGCGCAAAAAGCGATGGCCGATGAAATTTTCGGAAAGCTCGTCAACGGCGCTGAGTTTGAACGAATGGCGCAGCTTTATTCTGAAGACAGCACCCGCGAACACGGCGGGGACTGGGGCTGGGTCGAGCGCAAAACGCTGGCCGCGCCGCTTGAAAAAGTCGCGTTCAGTCTCGAGGCCGGTAAAATCAGCAACATCGTCGAGTTCAGCGGCAACTACTACATTCTCAAAGTCGAAGACAGACACGGCGGCGACACCAAATCGCTCGCCGACGCTCGTCCCGACATCGAAAAGAAATTGATCCAGCAGGAAGCGCAGAACTTGCAGGAACGCTGGCTCACGAGTCTCCGATCGAAGGCCTACATCAAAACCTTCTGAGTTGTTGATCGTAAGATCGACAACTCCTCCTGCTCTTGCTCGTAATCATGCTCGTGCTCGAGTGAGTGGATTCGATTACGATCAGGAGCATGAGCACGAGCAGGAAACGCAGGATCGGGATCACGCTGGGTGATTGCGCCGGGATCGGGCCGGAGATTGTCGGTCTTGCGTTGAAATCGGGACGCGTTCCCGATTCAGCGGAATACGTCGTCATCGGACGGCAACCGGATTGCAAACCGGGCGAGCCGACGATTGAAACTGCGCGTGCCGCCGCCGCGGCACTGGAGGAAGCGGTCACGCGCGCGCGATGCGGCGAGCTCAACGCAATCGTGACCGGGCCAGTTCACAAAGCGCGCATGTACGAAGCCGGTTTCAAATTTCCCGGACAAACGGAATTTTTCGCCGAGCGCTGCGGCGTAAAAAACTTCGCCATGTCTTTGACCGGCGGCAAAATCACCGTCGCGCTGGTCACGACGCACATTCCGCTCGGCGAAGTCCCGCGCGCGGTGAAACAAAGCGAGATCGTGCGTGTTGGTTTACTGCTTGCAGATTTTCTGCAACGCCGCGGTATTGAATCGCCGCGCATCGCTGTTGCCGGATTAAATCCACACGCCGGCGAATCCGGAAAGGTCGGCCACGAAGAAATTGAGATCATCGCGCCCGCAGTTGAACAGTTACAATCAGCAATCAGAAATCAGAGATCAGAAATCTTTTCCGGCCCTCACTCGCCGGACACAGTTTTTCATCGCGCGGTTGAAGGTGAATTCGATGGCGTCCTTTGCATGTATCACGATCAAGGATTGATCCCGTTGAAGCTCCACGCATTTCACGGCGGCGTGAACGTCACGCTCGGTTTGCCGTTTCCGCGCACGAGTCCCGATCACGGCACGGCGTTTGAAATCGCCGGTAAAGGAATCGCGCGGCCCGACAGCATGATCGCTGCGATCAATCTGGCAGTTGAACTCGCACAAGCTAGACGCTAGCTGTCGATCAATGACCCTCACCTCAATCCTCTCCCTCAGTGAGGGAGAGGAAGGCGCGAAGCGACAGGTGAGGGTGTTGCGCGCCAAAAGCGGCCAATCGAGACTCTAGCGCTCAAATGCAGGCCAAGATCGACAAGTACGTTTCGGTCTTCAACATTGGGCTCCAGAACACGTTCGTTTATCGCTGGAATTATTTTTTGCGCGCGGCGTTCGGTCTGATCCCGCTCGCCGGCACCGTGTTTCTCTGGAGGGCGGGTTTTAAAGAGCGCGGCGGCAACCTGCACGGCTACGACTACGGTTCGATGATTTATTATTATT
>JALYKJ010000038.1 GCA_030774845.1 Verrucomicrobiota bacterium | reverse complement strand
ATCGCGCGGGAATTCCGGATACTGATGTCGATCTTCGTGCCGGCGCGGGAAGTGGGTCAGCAGATGTTCAACCGTGGTAATGCCAAGCCGTCGCAGCGCCAGAATTTTCGGACGCGGAATCCAATCGAGTTCTTCAAGCGAATGCGAAATTTCCATTAAGCTATTGGTGCGGACTCGCGCACTGCTTCCACTCGTATTTCCAAACGCGTTTCGCCTTCGTATTCGTCCGGCCGGACCCGAAAGGCAATGTCCCACGGCTGCTTCGGAAGCGCATCGGCTGCTGCGCCGAAAAAGATCGCGCGTTGATGATGATTGCGCTGCCGAAGACGCAACTGTAAATGCTTTTCGCCGACGATGCGCGGAGCAGCGACCGATTCAACTTCACGCGCAAAAAAAAGCGGCTGCGGATTCCCATTGCCAAACGGCTGCAGCATTTCGTGCCAACCGAGAAAATCGAAGTTCAACTCCGAGAAACTGATCTCGTGATCGAGCTGCAGTCGAGGCTGGAGATCCTCATCCGACAAAAGCTCGCGAGCCGTTCGACGGAATTGTTCCGTGAAAAGATCGACATTCTTCTCCTGAATGGTAAGCCCCGCGGCCATTTCGTGTCCGCCGTACTTGTCGATCTTGTCCGCGCATCGAGTCAATGCCTGGACCAGATTAAAGCCTTCAATGCTGCGACCACTTCCTTTCCCGATACCAGTTTCCTCAAAACCGATGACAATTACTGGCCGATGATGTTTGTGCGCGATGCGAGAAGCGACGATGCCCAGAACGCCAGGATGCCATCCGCGTTCGAACAGCACGATGGCCGCATCGCGTGACGAATCGAACTCTTTCGCGATCTTCTCCTCCGACGCGGCGAAGATTTGTTTCTCAACTTCCTGCCGTTCCCGATTTTGTTTGTCCAAAAATTCGGCCAACTCAGTTGCTTCGGCTTGATCCTGTGTCAGCAAAAGCCGGAGCGACTTTTCCGCGGTGCTCAAGCGTCCGGCCGCGTTTAACCTTGGTCCGAGCCGATAACCGATGTCTTCGGTGAAAATTGGCGGCTTCACGCCGCTGACTTCGATCAACTTCTTTAGCCCCGGCCTTGTCAATCTTGCGATTTCGATCGCGCCGCGCTGGACAAGCGTCCGATTCTCACCGCGAAGTGGAACGATGTCGGCAACGGTTCCGAGCGCAACCAGATCGAGTTTTGATTTGAGATCAAAATCGACCGGCCGCGTTTTCAAAAGCGCATGACAAAGTTTGAAAACAATTCCGGCGCTACACAAATAGTGGAAAGGCGACGTCGGATCGACTTTGGGGTTTACGATCGCGACGCACTTTGGCAGCGCAGATTTCGGCTCGTGGTGATCGAGCACAATCACGTCCGTGCCGCGTTTGCCAAGATCGACAATCTCCGCGGCCGAGGATGTCCCGCAGTCGAGCGCGATGAGAAGCTGCGGATGATATTGTTGGATGCAGCGCTCAACACTCTCGCGACTCAGACCGTAACCTTCTTCCAATCGCAACGGCAGAAATAAATCCGGTGCAATGCCGTAGGCGCGGAGTGTTTCGGCCAGTAAGGCGATTGACGTGACTCCGTCGACATCGTAATCGCCGAAAAGGACAATTCGCTCATGTCGATCCAATGCCGCGAAAATGCGCGTGACCGCCGCTTCCATGTTCGGAAGTAAGAATGGATCGCTCAATGATTTCAGACGCGGCTGGAGAAAGGCCTGCACTTCATCGGCTGTGCCGAAACCTTTTCGAAATAAGAGCCGGGCGATGCATTCGCAGCCGCAGATTTCGCTCCACGGAATTGGACCGCCATTGAGCTGCTCAGGCGGAAGAAGGATCCATCGGCTTTGCCGCCTAGAAGCCGGCTTAGCCGGCTCCAGTGAGTCTTCATTTACGCGGCTTTGCCGCGTATAAGCCGGATTAGCCACGTCTAGTGGATCTTTATTTACGCGGCTTTGCACCGATTATTTTAACTGCCGGACATTCCCTGACAACTCGGAGCGCATTTGCTGATAATCAGTTGACTCGCGCTAGAGCACTAAATACACAGGGGCTGTGAAATCGATCGCAATCGTGTTGTCCGCGGGTTTGTTTGTTTTGTCCGGCTGCTCATTTGGCAAGAAGATGTTGGAGCAGCCAAGCGGCAAACGTGAGATATCTGGCGTGCTGAAAAAGAACGCCGAGACGTTTACTGGAAAAGTTGTAATGGTCGATGGCGCATATCGCTTAAGTCTCCTGAAAGATCCTGACACGCTGCTGCGGCTGACACGCGCCCACAGAGAAAGCGAGTTTGCCGCCGAGCAAATCAATCTCAGGAAATATTTCGAAAAGACAATCTCGGTGAACGGTACCCGACAAGATGACTGGATTTGGGATGCAGCGGTAATCGGACAATGGACGCCGCCCGGCGGTGACACCGGACCGAACATGAACGCGCCCAAACAGACGAAGCCCTAGTGTTTCGACGTGTTACACGACGCTGAACGCGATGTCGCGTTTTGGCAGCAGCTCGTGTTTTTGGCATAACTCATGGAACGCGCGCAGCCCTTGCTTCTCGCGTTCTCCAAAACTGAACCGGAGATGCTCCCGGTAATAGCGGTCGCAAAA
>JALYKJ010000037.1 GCA_030774845.1 Verrucomicrobiota bacterium | reverse complement strand
CGCGCCCGCGCTGAGAATTTGGTAGTGCGTGACGCGAAGGGTGACATCTACACCGTCCGCTACGACGCGGTGAACGCGATGTTGCTCAACGAGTTCCTCAAAGAGCACAGCAAAGTGGAGGAGCTGGAGAAGCAGGTTGAAAGGCTAACTGCGGGCCTCCAGAAAGTAAGCAATGAGCTTGAGCTGAGCAAACCTGCGCCGCGAACGGTTAACAATCAGTGACCTAACAAACAGCAGCATTTCGTCATGAGCCGCCACGCTTTACCGGCGTGGCGGCTTTTTTTAATCCGATGCGCGCGATGCAGTGAATGATCAGCGATTGATGTATGTGCTAGACTAGCTGGATGCCAAATCTGCACACGCCCGGGGCTGCACTATTTCTTCTGCAAATTCTCGTTTCGGCGTTTCTCGCGATCTTGTTTCTCCAGTCCGGCATCGACAAAATTGTAGATCGACAGGGAAACCTCGAATGGTTGAAAGGCCATTTCGCCAAAAGTCCGTTGGCGGGAGTGGTGCCGTTGATGGTCACGGCGATTACCTTCCTTGAAGTTGCTGCCGGAGCGCTGAGTGCGATCGGATGCGCACTTATAATTTTTTCGCACAGTTCGACGATCGCGTTTTACGGCGCAGTCGTTTCGGCGATCGCGATCCTCGCGCTGTTTTTTGGTCAACGGATGGCAAAGGAATACGCAGGCGCCGCAATTCTGGTTCCGTATTTTTTGCTGACGCTGGTTGCGATTTATCTGCTCGCGCATTGATTCAATTGCGGATTAGGCGGATAACGCAGATTTGCGGGAGCGGACAGAATTAACAGAATCGACAGAATCAGCCGGGATATTCTCTAAACAGCATTCTGGAAATTTTGTTCATTCTGTCTGCTTTCGTGTTGCATCGTAAACAATCTCGCCGCCGATGATCGTCATTTCGGCGCGCGTTTTGAGAATTTCCGGCTCGGGGATTTTCATGATGTCTTGTGAGAGCACGGTGAAGTCGGCGAGCTTTCCAGCTTCGATCGAGCCTTTGTGGTTTTCTTCAAACGCGGCGTACGCGGGCCAGATCGTAAACATTTTCAGCGCCTGTTCGCGCGTAACCGCCTGCTCGGGATGCCAGCCCTCGCCCGATTCGCCTTTGATACTTTTGCGCGCGATCGCGGCGTAGAATTCAATCATTGGTTCGCCGCGCTCGACCGGCGCGTCCGAACCGCCGCAAATGATCGAACCGATTTTCAAAAAGCTTTGCCACGCGTACGCGCCCGCGAGCCGATCCATCCCGAGTCGCTTCGGCGCGAAAAACAAATCGCTGATCGCGTGTGACGGTTGCATCGATGGAATCACGCCGAGCTTGGCGAATCGCGGAAGATCAGCGGGATCAACAATCTGGGCGTGTTCGACTCGCCATCGTGGCTCTTTGATTTTTCGCTGATCAGGCGGAACCGCTTTAAACGCGGCTTCGTATAGATCGAGGATGGTCCGATTGGTCCGATCGCCGATTGCGTGTGTCTCAACTTGAAGTCCGCTGCGCAAAGCTTCTTCGAACATCGGTCGCAACTCTTCCGGCTTTTCGGTGAGATAACCGGAAGTCTCCGGCGCGTCGCTATACGGCTTGAGCAATGCAGCGCCGCGCGAGCCGAGTGCGCCGTCGAAGATCACTTTGATGGTGCGCTGAGTGAAATGGTGATTGAACGCGTTAAGAGTCGCTCCTTCTTTCAGGAAGTTGTGCGCATCTTCTCCCGGACCATAAACGCAGTTGATGAATCGGATCTTCGCTTTGCCGTCTGTGTAAACCTTCTTGATTAGCTGAATGTCCTCTTTGTGGCTGCCGGCGTTTTGAATTTCGCACCAGCCGAGTCCGATCTCGCGATTGATTCCAGTGAGCAGCGCCTGCTCGCGCTCGGCTTCTGTAGGCCTCGGAATATTTTTTTCGACGAGGTCTTGCGCGTTATCGAGCAACATTCCGGTCGGCTCACCGTTCCCTTTGTCTTTTAGAATTTCGCCACCGAATGGATTCGGCGTGTTCTTGTCGATCTTGGCGATTTTCAGGGCGGCAGAATTCGCGATTGCGGCGTGGCCGTCAGCGCGCGTGAGAAAAATCGGATTGTCCGGCGCGATTTTGTCGAGGTCTTGTCGCGTCGGGAATTGTGGCGGTTTCCAAAAAGTTTCGATCCAGCCGCGGCCGGTGATCCATTTGCCGCGCTCAGTTTGCGCCACGCGTTCTTTTACCTTGGCCAGAAAATCGTCGAGCGTGTTGGTGCCTTCGAGATTCAGAGTCAGCTCGCGTTCGCCGATGCCGATGATGTGGCAATGCGAATCGGTCAGGCCAGGCACCAGCGTTTTGCCACCAAGATCAATCATGCGAGCAGCATGAAATCTTTTCACTTCTTCGTTCGAGCCAACAAAAACGATCCGGTCTTTCTTGACCGCGATTGCTTCGGCGTGCGGCAGTTTTTCGTTAACGGTGTAAACATTTCCGTTAAAGAGGAGAAGATCGACATCCTCGGCGGCGTGTATCTGGAAAATGGAGCTGCCGAACAATGCCAGAATGCAAACGAAAGAAATCCGCGCTTTCACTTGACGCTTCCCCGAAGTTTTGACGTGATCAGCTTTGCCAATTCGCCACTTTTCTGTATCGGAAATATTGGCCGCCTGGCTGGAATCCACATGATATCGAATCGCGAATTTTCTTTGGCTGATGCCGGGCCCATTTATACAGTTTTGGCTTCCCCAGGGACGAGCAAGCAACCTCAAACTTTGCAACGTCTGAATGAAGCACATCCTAAATTCAACTCCGACTCGTTTTTAGACGGCCTGCCAAGCCGTAGTCCGGAGCGCAGCAAAAGCTTACTTAAACACAGCCCGCCTTCGCGATGCTTCGGCGTGGCAGCCTTCGTTGTGCGCTGCGCTCCAAGCGAAGGCTGGCGGCTGTGTCGGGCCAGACAGGGCGTTTGCTGATTTATGGCGAATTTCTTTCCACGCTGGTGCAACTGGCTGCCGCTGCAAATGGCGATTGCCGGCACCCTGATCGCCTGCGGATTGACCGCGGCCACGTGGTATTACGTCACACCAAAATATACGCGGGTCGGCTATCAACCAATCCAGCCTGTGC
>JALYKJ010000036.1 GCA_030774845.1 Verrucomicrobiota bacterium | reverse complement strand
CATTTCATGATCGCGGTGATGTATCGGCGACGCTGTCTCGCGGTCGAAGCTTTTCGAGTCGCCGTTCTGTTGATCGCACATTACCCCGGCCAAATCACACTCTATTGTTTGTTTTGGATTGCGCTCGTGCTTACATCCGGCATTGCTGCTTGCGCGACCATTCTGGCGACGTGCTGCATCGCACTGATTCCGTACATCGGCACGGTGATCCTGTTGCCAATATTCGTCTGTCTGCGCGCATTCGGACTGCGTTTTATTCGACAGTTCGGTCCAGACTACGATGTCTGGGCTGTGATTCCTGAGGCTTCGCCAACGTTACCCTCAATTCCGCCGCCGCTGCCGAGTTAGATTATACTTCGGTCGCCGCCCAGAATTTCCGAAACGCGCTCGGCCAGGTGCGGTCAATCACACTTTCACGCGCCCGGTCGCCCATTCTTTTTCGACGCTCCGGATCGGCAACCAGCTCGCGAATCGCGCGAGTCAGGTCTTCGACATCGTGAGATTTCGTGATCAAACCGTTGCGATTGTTTTCCACCAATTCTTTTGGCCCGCCCGAATCCGAAACGATCACCGGAACGCCCGATGCCTGCGCTTCAATGATCACGTTGCCGAATGTGTCGGTCGTGCTCGGAAAAACGAAGATGTCGGCCGAGGCGTAAGCAGCCGCCAGTTCTTTGCCTGTTAGATATCCGGTGAATAGAGCTTCCGGCAGCGATTGGGAAAACTCGTGCGAATACGGCCCGTGGCCGACGACACAAAGTTGGATCGACAATCCCTCATCGCGCAGGCGGCGGTACGCTTCCGCCAAAAGATCGAGATCTTTCTCACGCGAAACGCGACCGACATAGAGCAAACGCACCTGGCCATTCTTCGCCCCGAACTTTTCGAAAAAGCCGGGATCGCGACGGGTTGGATGAAACAATTCGGTGTCGAGCCCGCGCGGAAAAATTTTCAACTTCGCCGGATCGAAACCGCGTTTGATCCAGCTCTCCCGATATTCCTCCGAATTCACGAACACGGTATCGAGCTGGCCGTAAAACCAATGCATGTAACGCCAGGTCACGCTTTCGAGAAAACTGTCTTCGGTCAGAATGCGGACGTATTGCGGAAAATCGGTGTGATAAATGCCGCTCGTTTGCAAATTGAGCATTTTGGCCGCGAGCAACGCTGTGAGACCGATTAGTCCCGGCGTGCTGATGATGACTTCGCTGAATCGCTCCCGCTGGATGTAGTCGAGCATTTGCAAAATGGGCGGGAAGCTCAGCTTTTGCAGCTCGTACTCAGGCAATTCAAACTCGCCGATCGGTTTGAAGTTCTTGATCGGAATATCGTCAACCGTCAGTTCGTTGCGCGATGTGATGATGATCAACTCTTTCCCGGCCACCGCGCCGGCGGCAGTCATTTTGCGAATGGTTGTCGCCACTCCATTGACGTCTTCGAGCGTGTCCGTGAACCAGGCGCGCTTGTTGTTTTGCAAAGCTTCCGGAATTTTTCCGGTCAGCTCTTGGAAAATCTTTTGCAACCATTTGCGTGACGGGGCCTGACTGTGAAACCCGTAGATGTATGGTGCGAGGATGATCAGGATCGGCGCGATCGCAGTCAGCGCCTGCACGCTTTCAAGCATATTCCCGCTGCTGATTTGCTGGACGAACTTTTGGAAGAAGCGAAACGCCAGCTGTTCCGCCACCATGTTCGCCATCACAAACGTGCGCCGCTCCGGTTCCATAATTGGGTCCAGCTCCTCGGCCATCTTTGCCTTCAGTTCAGGTTTCGCGAAGTAACCGGAAAGCTCTTTCCAAAGCGATCTGTTGGCCGGCTTCGCCAGCTCGAAGATTTTTCCGGAGAGAACGCCTTGGGCAATGAAGCTCGCTTTTTCCGCGAGCGTAAACTCGGTCGGGTCGCGGCCTTCCATGAACCGCGAGAACATTTGCTCAATCAGCGCCGCGCTCGGTCCGAGTTTTTCGTGGAAATGGTCCTGAATGAAACAAGCGACGGTGTTGTAGAATCCGTGCGACAGCGCCAATGGCGTGCCTGCCTCGCCGCGAGCTTGGCAATTGCCCGCGCGGACGTGAGCGAGGAATTTTTCCGCCGAATCGGCGGACGGCGTCTCCGTGAAAGCCGAGGCGACGAATTTTCCGCCATGGTCGTCCGAGCCGCCTACCAAAATCTTCTTCCACGGTTCGCGATGGGTCGGCTCCAGATTGTGCCGCTCCGCGAACTTCTCGACCTTTTCCGGGGTGAGCGACCCGAAGAGGACTTCCACAAGCTCGCTGAGGAGCGCGTCGCGGAGGCCATTAATCCCTTCGAAATGTTTGAAGAGCAAAATCAGCCGCTCGAGGTGGGATGCTTCGAGCTTGCCGTTGATGCTGTAGAGCGGATGGGCGACGGCGTGCCCGATCTTTGCGCTCTGCAAGTACCGTTGCAGCGCCAAAATGTTGTCGCGAACGATAACAATGTCGTCGTGTTGCTTCTCGGTGATCCCCCAAACCAGGATGTGAATCTTGCAGGGATCTTGCGGAAAATAGGTGGTGACCTGCTCGCTGATAAAGGTGTTGGGGAGATCGCGAATCTGGAGACAACCCTCGATCGTATCGTGGTCGGTGATGGTGACAAAATCCATTCCGCGTTCGAGCAGCTGTCGATGCAACTCGCGCGGGTCGGAATAAGAATCCGGAAAATCAAACCGCCGAAAGAGCCATTCCTCCGAGCGGGCGCTAAGACGTGAGTGAATGTGGAGATCACATTTGCTCATAAATATCTAGAGCCCGCGCTTGAGCCGCTGCTCCCCGATCCAATCCTGATAAGTCGTCGGCGTCCTGCGCCCGTTCATTTCACTGATAAGATCGACAATCTGCCGCCAAATGGTCGGATGTGAAAAGTCCGGCGGATGAATGCTGAGACGCACAAGCGGCTTGTTCTCGAGCGCTCGGCTGAGCATGGCGTTCCAAGCCAGGCTCGTCATTCTTCGCCAACCACTTCGGACGCTGTAAACCAGCGATCTTGCCGAAAAGGTTTCGCCGGACCGCAGATCGCGCACCGTCCGCAGGCGAGTGGTGTATTCCATTTCAGCATCGCACGCTGCTCGTTCTCCTTCGCTGCTGAGCAACCAGGCCGGCGCGATGAAACCGCGCGGTTTCAACCCGCTGGCGAAAAATTCATCTCGCGCCGTTTTGATTCGCTGAAAAGCGTCGTCGTATCCAAGATCGTAAAACTCGCCTTCGCCTTGCGCATAGAATTTGGTGATGAATTTCTCGAAAAAGCTTTCGCGCTCTCGTCGCGGCCGTTCATGAAAATATCCGTGGATGACGATCTCGTGTCCGACTGCTTCCAAATTGCGCAACCAGGAAACGAATTGTCGATCTTTCATCGCCGCACCCTGATGGTGGTAATCGGGGACGACCAGCAACGAGCAATGGCGAATTCCTTTTCGCGCCAGCTCGGAAATAATTTTGTCGGCCGTCGGCTGGGTGGACGGCGCCACGTCGTGCAGGGAAACGATTAGAAAATCTTTGGTCGCACTCGCC
>JALYKJ010000035.1 GCA_030774845.1 Verrucomicrobiota bacterium | reverse complement strand
GGCCAAGACTGTGGGTTAAGGTTTGCGGCCTTCGATCAGCGTTCCCATGGATCGACAATCAGCGTCCGGCCTCGGGAACAGATGAAAGCCGGGAAATCTGGTGGAGTTGCTCCCGCAGGTCAACAATTTCTTTCTGTAAATTGACGACCTCGCCGGTGGTCAATTGTGGAAGCCGAATTCGGGTTTCGGCGATCTCAAGTTGCCGGCGTAACGTTGCCTGAATCAGGCCTTTCCACCACCCCTCTGCCACTTGTATCGCGTTTGCCGGCACCTTTTGCATCAGCCAAGCAGAAACCAGACCTTCCTCTTCGGCCGTCAGCTGAGACATAAAGGAATTGAGCGAGACCGGGTCGTCCGGGCGCAGTTCGCTCTCCAGGATACGAGCGAGTAATTCTGCGCCGGAAATTTGCTGCAACACTTCTCGCCAGTTTTGTTCGAGAAGAAATTTGCGAGCAGCTTCATCGCGCAAGGCGAGAAGACAAAGCACGGCAATATCATGTCGCGGAGGCATCGCAGTTACGGATAGGGCCGGACGACTTTCGCTAGTGCGTTCAGATCTTGGTTTGGACGTAAGTTTTTCGAACTCAGACACCGGAACGCCGAGGCGCGCGCTCATTTTGTTCGAGACTTCGCCGCGCATCAGCGGATCTCGCACCTGCGAAACAGTTTCGGCCAGCTTTCGCGCCAGCTGCATTTTTGCCCCAAGCGACCTTAGATCGACAACTGCGACTTCGCGATTGATCCAATAATCGAAAAATTCGCGCGCAGACGTCACGCGTTTTTCAAATTCTTCTTTCCCATCCCGCCGAATGAGCGAATCAGGATCCGCGCCCGCCGGCATGTCTAGCACGCGGACGATCAGATCGTTTTGGAGAAGCGCGTCGAGCGAATGTTCCGCGGCTCTTTGACCTGCCTGGTCCGCGTCAAAACAAAGTACAACCTCATCGACGAAGCGCTTCAAAATCCGGGCCTGATGTTCGGTGAAAGCGGTTCCTTGCGGTGCAACCACGTTTTTGATGCCGGCTTCAAACAACGCGATTAAATCGAGCTGGCCTTCGCACACGATCGCGCAATTTGCCTCGATCAAAGCCCGTTTGGTTTTGTGCAGTCCGAACAGCACGCGCCCTTTCTGGAAAAGGGGCGTTTCCGGCGAATTCAAATATTTCGCGACCTGCGGATCGGACTCCAGCAGGCGGCCACTGAAGGCAATCACTTCGCCGACATCGTTGCAAATAGGAAATATGATGCGGTTGCGAAACCGGTCGTAAATTTCGTTGCCCGGTCGATCTTCATCACGTGGCTTCACCAGCCCGCTTTGTAACAGCTGACTGCGCGAGTAACCGCGCTCGAGCGCCCATTTCAAAAATGCGTCCCAGTTATCCGGCGCGAAACCGAGCTGCCAATTCTTGGCTACCTGCCGGTCGATTCCGCGGTTTTTCAAGTATTCACGGGCAGGTTCCGCGAACTGTTTTTTCAAAAGGTTTTCCTGAAACCACTCCGCCGCCTCACTATGCAATTTGAGCAACGTGCGTCGCGTCCCGCTGTTGCGGGATTGTCGATCTTCTTCCGCGGCCGCGCGCTCCTCGACAATTGGAATGCCGACGCGTGCCGCCAGTTTTCGCGCGGCCGCTGGAAAATCGACATGCTCGTATTCCATCACGAACCGAAAAACACTTCCGCCCACGCCGCATCCAAAACAGTGAAACATCTGGCGCTGCGGGCTGACATGGAAGGACGGAGTTTTTTCCTGATGAAAGGGACAAAGCGCTTTGAAATTTGCGCCGGCCCGTTTCAGTGGAAAGTAGGTCCCGATCACCTCGACAATGTCGTTGGCTGCCGCGACTTGCTCTATGGTTTCTGAAGGAATCACTCGACTTTGATTTTTCGCTCGTTTGCTTTCTGAAGCGATGCCAAAATTTACCCAGCGCTGAGCCGCTTTCCAAAATAATGAAGAAAATCTCGATCTTCGCTTTGACGACACTCCTGGCAACGCTGGAAATCGGTCAGGCCCGGGACGTCATTCACAAAGGCGACGTTGTTGTCGCCCCCATTACCGGTGAGGTTTCGCCTTCACTTCTCACTTTTTTGCGTCGTGCCCTTAAGACCGCCGAAAGCAGCGGCGCGAGTGCGATTATCCTCGAAATGAATACTTACGGCGGACGCCTCGATAGCACGGAACAAATAACCAGTGCGCTTAATCACGCCACCATTCCCACGTACACGTTTATTAACTCGAACGCTGGATCGGCCGGCGCTCTCATTGCCCTGGCGACGCAGCATATCTACATGGCGCCGGGTAGTGCGATTGGTGCGGCCGCGCCGATTTTGCCGACCGGTGAAGATCTTCCCCTGACCGCACGCGAGAAAACCATTTCTTACTGGTCTGCCTTGATCCGGGGCTCCGCGCTCAAGAACGGACACAATCCCGACATCGGCGAAGCGTTCATGAACAAGGACAAGGAAGTGAAGATCGGCGATCGCTTGATTCATCCGAAGGGGACATTGCTCACTCTCAATACCCAGGAAGCGACGGAAAAAATAAATGGGAAACCTTTGCTGGCCGACGGTGTTGCCGAGTCGATTGTCGATCTTACAAAAAAAGCGGACCTCAAAGGCAACGTCGTTTCGATCAATCCCACTGGCTTCGAGCAACTCGCGCTTTGGCTCACGGCACTCGCGCCTTTGCTTTTGCTTGCCGGAATTGTGGGCGCTTATCTTGAATTCAAAATTCCGGGAGCAACCTTGCCGGGAATTATTTCCGCGATCTGCTTCGCCCTCTTTTTTCTCGGACATTATCTGGCCGGTCTCGCCGGCTGGGAAGTGGTCGCGGTTTTTGTTCTCGGTCTCGCGCTCGTGATCATCGAGGTCCTTTTCTTCGCCCATTCTACGATCGTGTTTGGGGTGCTCGGCGTTCTGCTCATGCTCGCCTCGATGCTTTGGGCCATGATCGATCGGTATCCGGAACAGCCGTTCTTTCCGACGGGGGAAATGCTTGCCGTCCCGCTGCGTAATCTTTTCATCGCGCTCATCTTGGCCGCGATCGTGATTGCGATGCTCGCGAAATATCTGCCGCGCACCAGTTTCTATAGACGTTTCGCGCTCATGACGACAAATCCGCCAGGTCCATCATTAGCAGGTGCGCCGCGCGAATTTGCAACCGCCCTTGAACTTTCGCCCGGCACGGAAGGGGTTTCGTTGTCAATCTTGCGACCAAGCGGAAAGGCGCGTTTTCTCGACCAGATTATCGACGTCGTTACGCAAGGTGAGTTTATCCCGCCAAACACTTCGCTCACAATTGTTCGAAGAGACGGGATGCGTGTCGTCGTTAAAGCAACGCGTTAGGATCGCCCGTTAGCCGCCAGCAACGACCCGGATGATTTCGATTCGGTCGCCTTCGATTAACGTTCGCTGCGGCCATTCGTGTCGATGCAAAGCAACCCCATTATGCTCGATCAACACTGTTTCAGGTGTGAATTCGAAGCGTCGAATCAGTTCGTCGACGGTTTCCGCGCCGCCGGTATCCGCTTCTCGGCCGTTGAGCGAAATCCGCATTAACCGGAAAGAGTCTGCTCCCAGTCTTTCCAGACCGGCTCGAACCCGCGTTGACGTAATACGGCCGCGATCCTATCCGGCGGCCGGTCGTCGCTGATTTCAAATTGACCGGTCGCCAGTCGATCTTCGCCATCCTGAAATTCCGGCGGAACAATCCGGCCCCGCACGGTCTGATGCAGGTGCTCGGTGCCACGACGCGTGTAACCGCCCGGTTCGGTATGACTGCCGGCGCTCATTGATGTTACGCCTAACGAGATCAGCGCATCGCGTAAAGAAGCCCGCTCGCGTGTGCTCAGGACGATTCCGACTTGAGGAAAAGTAATGCGCAAAGCGCACACTAACTGCGCCAATTCGCGGTCGCTGATGGAAAACAGTGGACGGAATCCGCCGGCGGCCGGTCGCAACCTCGGCAGGCTTACGGTGATTTGGGCCTGCCAGCATTGTCGTAACAAATAATCAAGGTGCGCCGCCAGAGCGACGGCTTCGTCCTGCCAACGCGATAAACCGAAAAGTGCCCCGATGCCGAGGCGGCGAAATCCGGCTGCATATCCGCGCTCCGGACAGTTCAGCCGATAATCAAAATCGCGTTTGGGCCCCGCAGTGTGCAGGTCCGCGTAAACAGTGCGCTGGTACGTCTCCTGGTAGACGACAAGCCCTTCGGCGCCAGCGCGGACGATGGGAACATAATCATCGCTCGCCATTGGACCGACTTCGATAGCAATGGAAGGAAAATCAGGCGCTAATGCCCGAACGCACTCGACGAGATAATTGGCGCTGACAAACTTCGGGTGCTCGCCCGCGACCAGCAGAATTTGACGAAAGCCCGCTTCCCAAAGATAGCGAGCTTCTGCCAAGACTTCGTCCACGCTGAGGGTCACGCGAAGAATCGGATTGTCCCGAGAAAAGCCGCAGTAGCGACAATTGTTAATGCATTCGTTCGACAAATAGAGCGGCGCGAAGAGACGCATCGTCCGGCCGAAATTTCGCAAGGTCAATGCGCGTGACCTCTGCGCCATCGATTCTAATTCCGTGTCCGATTTCGGCGCAATCAGTTGCTCGAACCCGCGGACGGCGGCCGACTTTCGAAGAGCGAGATTATCGAGCGCTTCAGCGAATGACATCCAGACAATCTCGCGCTACACAAGCGCTTCGCAAATTCAGAGAGCTGGTTCGTGCCGAGTTGGATGTAGATCTTACCTGCAAAAAAGCAGAGGCAAACCAACGCCAAAAAGCAAAACGCCGGAACGCACCAAACGTTCCGGCGTTTAAATTACGCTTTTCGGACCTTAGTAAGAAAAGGTGACGCCAAATCGCGCCATCCCGAAATCTTGATTATCACTGCTGTGACCAGGTTTGAGGTTGAGAGCCTTGTTGATGACAGTACCAGTGCTGGTGGTAGTCGTGATTCCCGTACCGGTATCAGTAACGGTAAACGTGTCCGTGCCAAACTCACTTATCGCCTGAATTTTATCCGCATGGTTTTCCTGGCCGAAGACGAAGTTCCAAGTGAAGTCGGCCATCAAACCGATGTGGCAAGTGACACGGAATTCCATGCCCGCGCCGATCTGACCAAGCGCCCTGGGGTGATTATTGTAAACAGGATCGACCGTCAAGAACTCGTGTTCGTTAGTGATGACACCGCCGATAGCCGTGTTTTTCTCATTGAAAAACTCGTAGAGCGTAGCTCCACCGTCAATGAAGCCGATGCCGCCGGTGACATACGGAGCAAAGCGGCCGAATGGGTAGCGTCCGGTCAATGTGACCAAGCCGCCTCCTGCAAAATTCGTTTTGGCGGCAAGACCAACTCCTTCAATGCCCGCGCCAAAGTATCGACTCCAAAAATATTTCACGTCAACACCCCCGCCAAATGTGTCGTCCCTGGCGAATAATTGGTTGTTGCTGACCTGACCAAGATTGACGCGCTCGTTCGGGTTGCCGATCTTTGGGT
>JALYKJ010000034.1 GCA_030774845.1 Verrucomicrobiota bacterium | reverse complement strand
GCGTGGCGAAGAGCCCTTCCGAGATAATACCCCGCTGAAGGCCAATGTTGATGATAATCAACTCCATCAGACCGCGCGCATTCATCAACGTACCGATGCCAAGCGCTTCGCGATTCGCGATGCCGGTGGCGCGTGCGGCCACCCAGCACGCCACGCCTTTGCCCACCACCGCGGCGAACAGTATCGCTCCACACATCAGCCAAAGGAAACCGGTATTGAGCAGGCTGATCTTTGTGTTCAAGCCCGAGTAGGTGAAGAAAAGCGGAAGCAACAGCGCGACCGTGAGCGGTTGGATGCGCGCAACGATATCGCGCGCGACAACGCCGCGCGGCATCGCGGCACCCATGACGAACGCGCCAAAGACGGCGTGCAACCCGATGAGATCGGTGAACCACGCGCCGAGCGCCATGAGCACGAGCCCTACAACGAGACCCGCTTCGGTGAGCGCGCCGTCTTCTACCAGCCACGCTTTGGCTCGGACAAGCATCGGCCGCACGATCAGCAGCGCGAAAGCCACGTAACCAATGCCGCCGCTGATGTTCACCAGCGCGTGACTCCAATTATGCTCAAAACTGGCAAGCACAACGGCGAGTAGACACCACGCGGTCGCATCATCAATCGCACCCGCCCCCAGCGCCACCGTCCCCATGGTCGTGCCGGTGAGTCTTTTAAAATGGATAATTCGCGCGAGCATCGGGAACGCGGTGATGCACATTGACGCGCCCAGGAAGAGCATCGCCTCCGCGAGGGAAGTTTTCTTTGGAAACGATTCCGTGTGGTGAAAGAGAATCCAGGCCAATCCGGCGCCCAGCACGAATGGTGTGACCATGCCCGCGACCGATACGGCGATCGAGCTCTTCAGCCTGCGCTGTACGATGTCGACGCGGAATTCCATCCCGACGACGAACATGTAAAGCGCCAGGCCAAGCTGCGACGCCGGGAAGAGATAGCTCTGGGTGTCGCGCATTTGTTGTGTGGTGTCCCACGGAAAGAGCCAATGCTGCGCCTCAGGCCAAAGCAGACCGAAAAGCGATGGACCGAGTAGCACGCCAGCCAGCATTTCCGCCACCACTTGCGGCTGACCGAGACGCAAAGCGATGGCGCCTACAAGCCGGCAGAATAAAAGAATGACCGCGAGCTGAAGGAAAAACTGGACGGCGAGGTGCAGGTTGTTCATCGACGCAAGTAGTGTGGCTTGGCTTCCAATCGACGGCGCGGATTCTAGCGGAATCGATTCGATTGAAAAGAGTTTCGCGAACCAAGTCTTTCTTGATGATTCTGCGGCGCATCGGAAAATAGAATCGTGCGCCGACTGAGCATTTTGCTAAGATTTTCATCGACGGATTAACTACATTACTCGCCCATGGACTTACTTTATGACGTTGCGATTATCGGCGGCGGCCCAGCTGGCAGCACCGCCGCCACCTTGCTCGCAAAAGCGGCCCGTCGCGTCATCGTTCTAGAGCGCGAAAAATTTCCGCGGTTCCACATCGGCGAATCCCTTTTGCCCTTCAGCACGCAGGCGTTCGATCGTCTCGGCGTGCGCGAAAAACTCGACCGCACTTTCTTGCCGAAATTCGGCGGTGAAATTGTTGCGGCCTGCGGCACGAAGGGAGTGAAATTTTATTTCAAGGACGGCTTCCGCACGCGTCGTGACCGCGCTTATCAAGTCACGCGTTCAGAGTTCGACAAGTTGCTGCTTGAGCATTCGCGCGACAACGGCGCGGAAGTTCGCGAAGAAACAGAAGTAAAAAAGATCGTGTTCGAAGAAGACCGGATAAAGATCGACATCGAAACGTCAGACGGCGCAAGATCGATAATTGAATCGCGGTATTTGCTGGATTGCAGCGGCCGGCAGACGACGCTCGGCAATTTTTTCAAGCTCAAGAAATCGTACGATCATCTCCAGAAGTTTTCCGTCTTCGCGCATTACGAAAATGTCGATCGCGCGGAAGGCATCGACGGGACGCTCATCCGCATGGTGCGCGGACTCGATCGCTGGTTCTGGATGATCCCACTTACGCCGACGCGCATGAGCATTGGCGTGGTCATGGACACGGCGACATACCGCGCGATGAAGCTTCCCGCCGAGGCGGCACTGGAAAAGTGCATCGGCGAGCAACCGATGGTTCTCGAGCGAATGACACGTGCCGAGCGCGTCTCGCCAGTTTATTCCGCCGGCGATTATTCCTACCGCAACGCAAGACTTTTCGGCGATCGCTGGCTGCTCGCGGGCGACGCCGCCGGATTCATCGATCCGGTTTTCAGTAGTGGCGTTTTTCTGGCGATCATGTCAGCGGAAAAAGCCGCGGATGCTCTCGACCAGATTTTGAACGATGAATCAAAGAAGCGCCGTCTTTTCAAAGATTACTCGCGCCGTGTGAACTACGTCATGGACGTCTATCTCACGTTCGTGACCTCGTGGTATCGCCGCAGCAAAGAATTCACGGAGGTATTTCTCAACCCGACTGAGACGCTGCAACTCGCCCCGGCCGTGAACGCGGTACTCGCGGGTAATGAAGGCCTAAGCTTCGCCATCAGATGGCGGATGTGGCTTTTTTATTTTTTCGTGAACGCACAACGTTTTTTTGCATTCTCCCCCCGGCTCTCACTCGTTCCTAAGAAGGTAAATGAACCCGTCTCTGAGACGGTGACTGCGATTTCTTAACACGACTTTTTTCCGATGAATTCGACGACATCCGAGAATGGCAACTATGATGTTGTAGTAATCGGTGGAGCGCTTTCCGGAGGGGCGACAGCGACCCTGCTGCTGCGGCAAAATCCCGGGATTCGGGTCTTGATCCTCGAAAAATCCGCGAAACTTTCGCGGCGCGTCGGCGAAGCGACTGTTGAAGTGAGTGCTTACTTTATGTGTCGAGTGTTGGGGATGACCCAATACCTCAACGAATCGCACCTCAATAAACAGGGGCTGCGATTTTGGTTCACGAACGACGAAGTAAAAACGCTGGCCGATGCCAGCGAGCTCGGCCCGCTTTATCAGGTGCGCGTCCCGTCGTATCAACTGGACCGCGCTGCATTTGATGAAGAGGTGCTGCGCCGTGCCGGTGTGGCTGGTGCGCACATTATGCGTCCCGTGACTGTGACGGATGTACAGCTTTCGTCCGGGAAAGAGCAAACGGTTACATTTCGCAATGGCGACGGGACGAAGACGGTTCGTTCGCGCTGGATTGTCGATGCGTCAGGCGTGGCTGCACTACTCGCCAGAAAGGGAGGTTGGTGGAAATCCAATACCGAGCATCCGACCGCGGCGGCGTGGTCAAGATGGAAAGGCGTGAAAGACTGGGATAGCCGTGAGCTTGCTGAGAAATATCCGCAATGGGCCTCCGCCGTTTACGGAACGCGCGGCACCGCGACGAATCACGTTATCGGTGACGGATGGTGGAGTTGGTGGATCCCACTCAAAGGCGGCGACGTGAGTGTCGGTGTTGTTTTCGATCAGCGGCTGGTCGATTGGCCACAGGATGGAGAAAAGATCGGCGATCGGCTAAAAACGTTTCTGATGAAGCATCCGGTTGCACGCGAAATCCTGATCGATGCGGAATTCGATGAGAGAGACGTGCATTGGCGGAAAAATCTCGCCTATTACAGCACAACCTTCGCCGGTGACGGTTTTGTTCTGGTCGGGGACGCGGCCGCGTTCATGGATCCATTTTACAGTCCCGGTATGGATTGGATTTCATTCACGACTTCGCGCGCTGCTGCGCTGATCGGCGCGCAACGAAAAGGCGAACCGATGAATGATTTGGTTGATCGGCACAATCGCGATTTCGCGCGAAGTCATCGCTGCTGGTTTGAGGCTGTCTATAAAGACAAATACGAATACATGGGCGAATTCGATCTCATGAGCACGGCCTTCATTTTCGATCTTGGTCTGTACTACCTGGGCGTCGCATCGCAGCCGTTCAGGTCGGGAGAGAAAGCCCTACTCGTTCCTCCATTCTCACAAACGGGGGCCGGCCCGATCTTTCGTTTCATGCGAGCGTACAATCGCCGTTTTGCTGAGATTGCACGTCGTCGCCGCAAACGGCGGATGCTCGGCAAAACGAACCGCGCACAGCGGTGTCTAATCCCAGGTTTTACGTTGAAGTCCACTAATCCGAAGCTTTTCGCTCAAGGCTTCGCCAAATGGGCGAGGATAGAACTGGGCGAGCTGCTCGCTCCAAGCAGATCTTAGCTGGGCTGCCATTTCTGCTGAAAATCAGCCTAATATGACAAAAAGGTACCGGACCCTGTAGGCTCCGCGCCTTGACGCAGCAATCGGCGTTGAGCGTTGGACATTTTTCTCCGATTCTTAGTCGTGATTAATTAGTGGTTGGCGTGGCGACGGAGTCCTCTCCCCAGCGCTTCCGAAGATAGAGAAAATTGATGATCCATGCGACCGGATTGAAGCTGAGAATCGTGAGCGTGATCCAAGCCCAGTGCTGACGTTGGGCGAAGAACCATGCGAGCACTGCGTAAACGACGGCGAACACGATCACGGCACTGAAGAATCCAAACACGTTGGCGAGACCAACGGCGCCGATGAACGACATGATGCTAGAAGCACTCGCCATAGAAATCGCTTTCTTGGCAATTTTCAATGCTTAAACGTCTGCAGGAGCTAGCCTAGATCGCATGATTCCCATAAAACCGAGAGAAGTGGCCGCTTGCAATTCGACAGAGCATTCACTTTTTTCAGGATAAGAAATTATGAGATTTGAAAATCAGGTTGCTGTCG
>JALYKJ010000033.1 GCA_030774845.1 Verrucomicrobiota bacterium | reverse complement strand
GCATCGTCTTGATCGCCGCAATCGCGCTCGCAGTAGAAAGCGCGCATACAATGTTTCTGCCGCATTCCGCGCCGGCCTCGTTCACGTTGCTGATTCTCCTGATGGTTGTCATCGTCAAAGAAACGCTCTTTCGTTACGTGATCCGCTTCGGACGTTCGATCGAAAGTATCGCGGTCGAAGCCGACGCCTGGCGTCATCGCGCCGACGTTCTAACGTCGATCGCGGCGTTTGTTGGAATTTCAATCGCACTCATCGGCGGTGAGAAATGGCGGAGCGCCGATAATTGGGCCGCGATTTTCGTCTGTCTCGTGATCGCCACTATTGGCGTGCGAATTTTGCGGCCCGCGCTCTACGACATTCTGGACACGGCGCCGCGCGGCGCGATTGTCGATCTTGTTCGCGAGGCCGCGGGCTCAGTTCCCGGTGTCGTTCGAATCGACAAGAGTCTAATTCGCAAAATGGGTCTGAGTTTCTATGTCGATCTTCACATCGAAGTCGATGGGAACATTTCCGTGCGCGAAGGGCATCACATCGCCCACGCGGTTAAACGCGCCATTCAAGAAAGCGATCCGCGCATCGCCGACGTACTCGTTCACATCGAGCCGGCTAAAAAACTGTAGCCGCGTTGCGCTACGCTTCCTAGGCAAGCGGCTACAAAGCGCGCACCAAAGCAACGATTGCGTCCGTCAAGACCGCGCGAACCTGCGCAATTTGTCGGCCAAACCGGAAGAGTCGTCGGATCGAAGCGGGATGTCTGAATAAATAGGCAAGTAATCGGCCGTAATTCGTCTGCTGGCGGTCGATGTCGAACAGAACGGATGGCGGCGCGGGGAATGGCTGGTTCGGCGTATCGCTGATGCCACGAAGCGAGAGTAGCGGGACACCCTGAGCGTTGCACACGCCAGCGATCGCCTCGGTTTCCATGTCGACCGCGGCGGCGCCAGCCGCGCGCGCGATTTCGTTTCGCTCGACAATCGAATCGACGATCGATGTCGATGTAAAAAGTTTCACGAGCTGTGGCTCGCGCTCGCGCAAAATTCGCTCAGCGCTGGCGAGCAGTCCTGGATCTGAAAAGTTCCGGGCCAAAATCAAATCGCCAACGCGCAGTTGTTCGCTGACGGCGCCAGCAAAACCGGAGCTGATTACCAGTCTTGGTCGCGTTTTGTGCAGGAGAATTTCAAGCTGTGCGTTGCAGTTCTTTGCTCCGACACCGGTATGCAAAATTGTCACGGCGCGATCGTCGATTTTGCCGGACAGGAATTGGTCGTGACGCTGAAGTGCTTGCAGTTGCCGGACCAAGTCAGAGCTTTCCGACGGAAGCGCGAATGTGATCCCGATCATTGCGCGCTGACGATGCGCACTTGGAGAATCGCCTTTTCTCCGGCTTTCGGCTCGGTCGGAGCTGGGGGAAGAGTTGCACCGAGTTTCTTCATCGAATCGCGAAAGTCATTCAATCGTGCGGTTGGAACTTCGGCGAAAAGTAAAACGCCTTGCTGATCGGCGAGGCCTTTTGTTCCTGAGCCGCCGACCTGCTTCGCAGCGGCGATGACTTTGTTCGCCAATCTATCTTGTTCCGCAACGGGTGCGGTGAATTTGATTTCATCGACATCCAGACTCGGCGGGGGAAGAGCCACCGCTGCCGTCCTGGCCAGACTTTCCGTGAGTTCGCTTCGATTTTGTTCCGTTTTCGTTCGTGCCCGCTCTTTCTGTTTCATGAACGCGATTGCGTAAATTCCAAACACCACGTTGGCAAAAACGAGCACGGCAAAAGCGATGGCAACCCGGCGTCCGAGCACCGCGCCGCGCTCTTCGAGAATTGGTTCTGCGACGCCAAGGATCTCCCGCGAGTCGCGCATCTCAGCGTGAATTTGACGGGCAACCGTCAGCTCTCGCCGCAATTGTGGATTCGACATAAGATGTTCCTCTAATTCCGCGCGCTCGTTAGGCGACAACTTGCCTTCGAGATAATCGAAAAGCTTATCCGGATTCATTTCCGAGTTGGACAAGCGTGGCGCGGCCTGCGTTCGCCTGCAATGATGAACTCACCAGGTTCCATCCGAAGCGCGCCCAAATTGGGCGGATTTGCGCTTTGCCGTCGGCCGGTAGAGTTAATCCGTCGTGGACGGAAAGGGTCAAAGGAGTTTCCACGATGGAAATTGGCGTCGCCGCGCGTTGATCGCGCTCGGGATTCTTGGCGGACTCTTTCTTATTTTTCACCGGCCGCTGCTGTTAAGCTTGGGTCATCGCATCGCGCTGCATTACGCAGCGAAGGAAAACTTGAAGCTCGAATTTCGACTCGAGGGCAGCGTCTTCACAAACCTCATCATTAGGAACCTGCACGCGGCTTCAACCGAAGCCAGCGATGTCGAATCAATCGATCTCGATCTTGCCCGAATCGACTACGGGCTGTTCACGTTGCTACGACACGGGATTTCGACCGCAATCAAGAATGCGGATGTTCATTCGGCGCGAATCGTGATGAATCCGGCGAGGGCGCCGTTGCGACCCCGCCCGCCGAATCCAAAAAAGAAAATCGAGTTGCCCGACATTTTTCCGGAACGCGTCCACATTTCCGACGCAACGATTGTTGTCCGCAATCGTCCGCACGATTTTGTCGCCGAACACATCGCGGTCGATCTGGACCCGCATCATTCAAGTGAAATCAAAGTCGAGAAGCTCCAACTCGTTGGCGGTCAGACGTGGGTGAAAATTTCGGCACCGGCGACGTACACGAATCGAAACCTGATCGTGCGCGACATTATTCTGGCGGACAATGAGCGATTTCGCTCCGTTAGTTTCGACGCGTCGCAAATCGCAGCGCGAAAATTAGCAATCAATTTCGATTACGCCGTCGTTTCCGGAAATATTTCCGGCTCGATCATATTGCACGAGGCGCAAACTTCGCTCGACACCAACGTTCACATTCGCGGCGTGAATGTTCCACTTGATGCGATCAACAAGTTCGCGGCCTTGCCCGAGCACTGGATGAGCGGTCAGATGGAAAAGTTAGATGTCGATCTTAGCGGCCTGCTCAGTTCGCCGGCGACTTGGAACGGGAGTGTCGCCGCTGAGCTCACTGATTTTCACCAGGAGCAAACGGCATTTGATCGCGGGATATTTCAGGTCACGGCAAGGAATGGGGTAGCGACTTTGCAGTCGGCTGACATCAGGCAGGACCAAAATCAATTTCATCTTCGCGGATCGACCGAACTTCCTCGCGATATTCACGATCTCGGACGCGCGCCAGCAACGATGGAGCTTGCGGCGACATTGCCGGATTTGCAGCAGGTGACGGCATCGATGCCGCAAAAAATCAGCGGCGCGGCGGAGATCAGTGGCAAGCTCAACATCAAGAACTCGATTGTGAATGGCGATTTCGCCGTCACCGCGCCATCGTTGAAATTTCAAGATGGTCACTGCGAGAACCTGAGTGCCGCGATCAAGCTCTCAAAAAAAATTCCGCCCGCAGATTCCAACAAGCCTTGGTTTGCCGATCTCGCGTCTGACGTGACTATCGCGACTTCGGCCGTTCGCTTTCGCGAGTACCTCGCCGATTCCGTGGAAGGATCGCTGCACGCTCAGAACGATCTCGTCACATTCGATCGTTTAATCGTTAGGCGGAAAGAAAACGAATTCGCGGTGAGCGGTGACTATCGGTTGCCGAAGGAATTGCGCGATCATGCTGATCAACCGGCAAAGATCGACATCTCATTCAATGCCTCGCAGTTGGCGGATTGTTGGGTGCCGGATTCGCCGGACAAAATTACGGGTCCGTTACAAGCGACGGGTCAAATCGAATGGAAAAAGGGCATCGCCAACGGCCAATTGTCGATCTTCGGCGCGAACCTTCGAATGCGCGATCTCGTTTTCACGCAACTCAACTCCCAGTGCGTCATTTCGAACAGCGTCGTTTACCTGAACGACATCAGCGCCAACCTGACTGGAAATGATTTCGTCAGCGGAAACGCGATTGTCGATCTTCGTGACCCGCATCATTACAGCGGAAAATTCCGCGCCAACGTTTCGGATTTGTCGAAGCTGCAGCCGTTGCTGCGAACTTTTGGAAATCAAAACGAATTGGCCGGTTCACTCATGATCGAATGGGAAGGGGACGGTGACGCGGCCAAGTTCAAAAATTCCGGAAAGCTAAGATTCGCTTTAGATAACGCTCGCTACGGCAGCGCGCGTTCGTTGCAGGCAACCGCCGATGCGACCTACTCGCCCGAGGGTCTGGACGTTCCAACAATTTTCCTCCGGAGCGACCAAATGGATTTTCAAGCGATCGCTCAGGCCAAAGGCGACACGCTCGAGATCAGCAAGATCCAGCTCGATCAGGGCCAGGCGAAGTATGCCGGCGGGTACATCTCGATTCCGTTTGTCTGGAAAAATCTCGCCACCGACGCGGCCGTGCTTCCGCCGAATGGAAAAGTCGCGGCGGTATTTCAATCTGAAAATCTCGACATCAAAAAACTTTTTCAGGACGTCGGGCTTAAACCGGTGGCATCGGGTTTGTTCAACGTGAAATTGAACGCTACCGGAACGCTCGCCGATTTGAATGCGCGACTCGACCTGCAAATGCGCAATCTGCGGAGCGAGAATTTGCCGAAGTTCGAGCCGGCCAGTTTCGATTTCAGTGCAGAAGCGCAAGCCAAGCAATTGACCATCTCCGGAAAATTGCAGCAGGCGAAAATCCAGCCGTTGGAGTTGACCGCAAATTTTCCATTCGACGTTCCAAAGATCGCGCGTGAAAAAAAGTTGGCGGATGAAACTCCGGTGAACGGGAAGCTGCGTTTACCGCGAAGCTCGGTGAATTTCATGCGGCAATTCATTCCGGGGGTCGAGGAGCTGGACGGCGACGCTGCCCTTGATCTCAATGTTCGCGGGACAATCGCGCATCCAGTTCTCAGCGGCAGCGGCGACATGACGGTCAACGTCGCGCGAATGACGGACCCAACATTGCCGGCGGTGCAAAATTTCAAGGCGCGACTGAATTTTGCGAACGACGCAGTGACGATCGAGCAGTTCGGCGGCGAACTGTCGGGCGGACATTTTAAAGTCACCGGTGTAGTGACATTTCCCAAACTGACGACACCGAATCTCGATTTTCAGGTGAAAGCAGACGGCGCATTGGTCGCGCGCAATGACACGCTGACAGCGCGCGCAGACGCTGACATCAAAATCGCCGGTCCGTTGAATAGCGCCAACGTCACCGGAACGGTCGCAATGACGAACAGTCAGTTCCTGAAAAATCTCGATCTCATTCCAATCGGTTTGCCCGGACGTCCCGCGCCGCAGCCGCCGGCGTCGCGTCCAAATTTTTCGATTCCGCAACCGCCGTTTCGCGATTGGAAATTCGACGTGACGATCAAGACCAAAGATCCGTTTCTGATTCGCGGTAACCTCGCCAATGGCGGCGCGACCAGCGATCTCCATTTGACCGGCAACGGTTTGCATCCTGCTTTGGAAGGCTGGGTGCGGCTGGACAATGTGGACGCAACGCTTCCATTTAGCCGGCTCGAAATTTCGTCCGGCTTTCTCTATTTCGATCCGAGCGATCCGCTCAATCCGAAGATCGACATGCAC